>CAZTAW010000020.1:0-4703 GCA_964611705.1 uncultured Bacteroidales bacterium | reverse complement strand
CAGGTAATTGAAAATTATTATGACCTGGTTGCTGCAAAAAAAGCCATTGAAGCTTCCAAAAATGAGGTAGAATCATCGGAAAAAGCTTACCGGCTAGTCAATAAAAAGTATGAACAAGGTATGGCCAATCTTATTGAATTTATTGATGCGCGTACAAGCATGACCAATGCAGAGATCAATCATATTCTGAAAAAATATGATTATCTGATTAAATATGCGGATTTTGAAAGAGTTACAAATGAATTTGACTTTAACAATTAGAAAATTATAAAAAATGAGAAAATATTCAATCATTCCGATCCTTGCCACTGCACTATGTTTTTATTCATGTGATAATGGTGAAAAGAAAGAAAATAAGGTTGAGCTTGTAAAAGTGAAAACTGTGCTTGTTGAGAAAAAAGAGGTGAACATTCCGGTAAGGACAAGCGGAATTTTGGCCTCGGAAAATGAAATAAAACTTAGTTTTAAAACAGGCGGAATCATTAAAAATATCAATGTTGATGACGGTGACTATGTGGAAGCTGAAAAAAAACTTGCCAGTCTCGATCTGTCTGAGATCAAAGCAAAGGTGAATCAGGCCGGGCTGGCATTAAACAAAGCCGAACGTGATTATCAAAGAGTGCAGAATTTATACCAGGATAGTGTTGCAACGCTCGAAAACCTGCAAAATGCTGAAACGGCCTTAAATGTTGCGCAGTCGGATTACAGGGTTGCAAGCTTCAATCTCAGGCATTCTGAGATCAGGGCTCCGTCGAAGGGTACAATATTGAGACGTCTTTCGGAGGAAAACGAAATAGTTGCAGCCGGGCAGCCCATTTTCCTTTTTGCATCAACCGGGGGCAAATGGATCATAAAAACTGGTATTACCGATAAGGACATTATCAGAATTTCACTGGGCGACACAGCCTGGGTTCATTTCGATCCTTATCCGCAACATAAATTCCCTGCCAAAATCACTGAAATTGGTAGCTCTGCTGATCCTTACACAGGAACTTACAAGGTGGAGCTGAGCTTGCAGGAAACCGATAAAAAGCTGGTAAACGGATTTATTGCCAAAGTAGGGATATTCCCATCGGTTCGAAAGCAATTCAATGTTATTCCGGTTGATGCCCTTGTTAATGCCAATGAATACAACGGGTATGTATTTATTATCGAAGATGGCAAGCATAAGCGAAGAAAAGTTAATCTTGGAGACATAATAAACGGAGAGATCATTGTTAATAAAGGTATTGAGGAGGGTGCAAAAATAGTGGTTGATGGCGCCAATTATTTACAGGACGATTCTATCATTGAGATTATAAACAATTAGTAAGGAATAAAAGCAAGTTGAGATTATGAAAGAAATGAAATTTCCACGGGCGGCTATTAATAATTACCAGTTTACCATTATGGTATTTATTCTTCTGGTGATTTATGGCGTTTTTTCATACATAAACATGCCCAGGACAGAAGATCCTGAGATTACAATACCAGGCGCTTCGGTAATTGCAGTTTACCCGGGTGCCAGTCCGGTTGATCTTGAAGAACTGGTTGCTGTTCCGCTTGAAGATGCCATCAATGAGCTTGATGATATAAAGAAGATCAATACAACTTTACGTGATGGAGTTTGCATAATCGGGGTGGAGTTTAATTTTGGTACCAATGCCAAAGATAAGTATGATGAAGTGGTACAAAAGGTAAATGCTATCAGGAATGAGCTTCCTGAGAACCTCTATTCTCTGGAAACAATGCAATGGACAACTACTGATGTGAATATCCTCCAGTTTGCCCTAATTTCCCAACATCTTGAATATGGAGAGATGCAGGATGAAGCTGAAAAAATTGAAAAAGAGATCAAGAAAATTCCCAGTGTTAAAAGTGTTGAAATTATTGCTTGTCCTGAAGAAGAAGTGCGGATATCGCTTGATTTTGAAAAGATGGCACATATGAATATCAGCCTTGAACAGGTGTCGAATGCCATTTTGAGCAATAATGCCAATATACCGGGAGGTAATATTGATATTTCAGATAAAGTGTTTGGTGTTAAAACAAGCGGTTCTTACGAAAATCTTCAACAAATTGAAAACACCATTGTGAGCTCTTATCAGGGAAGGATCATTTACCTGAAAGACATTGGCAAAATCGGTTTCGATTATGAAGAAAACAATTACTACGCCAGATATAAAGGCAAACGGGCAATTTTTATGATCGTTAAGCAAAAAGAAGGGTTGAATGTTTTTCATACAATGGAAGCCATTGATCCCATTATTCACAAGTTTAGAAAAAAGCTTGAAGGAAATATCCGGATTGCTTATGTATTCAATCAGGCCGAACAGGTAGATGAAAGAATAGACACCTTCATGAGTAACCTGCTGCAGGGGATCATCCTGGTAGGACTTGCCATTTTGCTTGCCCTGGGTATTCGTTCTTCGATCATCGTTATTATTGCCATTCCCCTTTCTATAATCATGGGGTTGGGCGCCATAAACGTTATGGGTTATGGCATTCAGCAAATATCCATTGCCGGCCTGGTGGTAGCTTTGGGTTTGCTTGTTGACAATTCCATTGTTATCATCGAGAATATCAATCGTTTTATCAAAATGGGCTGCTCGCCAAAAGAGGCTGCTGTAAAGGGTACGTCACAGATCGGATGGGCGATCATCAGCTCTACGGCAACCACAATACTGGCTTTTGTTCCCATTGTGATGATGCCGGATAAATCGGGAGAATTTATAAAAAGCTTACCCATCACCATTATTGCCACACTTACTTTTTCATTGCTGATCGCTTTATCCCTTTCGCCCCTGATTGCCAGCCTGGTATTTAAGGCATCTAAAAAAGGTGTAACCAAAAAATTAAAAGGCTTTCAGAAATTATTGCAGCGATTTATTGAAGGCCCGTACAGGAAATCATTGAATTTTGCACTTAAAAACAAAGGATTGTCAATTTTTATTGCCATCGTTGTACTTGTTGCATCGCTTTATGCATTCAGGTTTGTGGGAATTAGTTTTTTCCCTAAAGCGGAGAAACCTCAGTTTATGATGCGTGTTGACATGCCCGATGGTACAAACCTGGATAAAACAGATAAAGTTGCCAGCTATGTGGAATCTGTTTTGGATACGGTTTCCGATGTTAAATACTACGCAAGTAATGTTGGTCATGGAAATCCCCGTATTTATTACAATGTCTGGCCCAGGGACGATGCAAAAAATTATGCGGAGATTTTTGTGCAACTGCATGAATATGATGTTGATGAGTTTTACGGATTGATTGATAATCTGAGAAACTTTTTTAAACAGTATGCCGGAGCTAAGATCACCATCAAGGAATTTGAGCAGGGAGCCCCGATAAAAGCTCCGGTGATGATCTATGCTCATGGAGATAATCTGGAGGAGTTAAGAAAAATATCGGAGGATATAGAGCAAATGTTAAAAGAACAGCCGGGGGCAATAAACATCCAAAACCAGTTGTCGAAGCAAAAAACCGATCTGTACTTCAATATTAACAGAGAAAAGGCCGGTATATTCGGCGTTCCGGTATACAAAATTGACCAAATCATCAGGGCGGCTGTGCATGGAAACAGTATATCCAGGTTCAGGGATAAAGATGGTGAGGAGTATGATATTGTTGTAAAACTATCCGAAACGGAAAATATGGATGTGTATGACTTCAACAGGATTTATGTGACTTCCGTTACGGATAAGCAAATACCGGTTAGACAGCTTGCAAGGGTTGAGTTCAAAGAAGCGCCCGGTTTGATTACACGCTACAACCTCGATCGCACGGCATTAATCACAGCCGACGTCCGCAAAGGCTACACTCTGGACGAGATCATGAATCCTGTACTTACCCAACTGGATGAATATGGTTTCCCTGACGGATACGGTTATTATATCGGTGGAGAGCTCGAAAGCCGCCGGGATTCATTTGGTGGTATGCAGGTGGCAATTGTCATTGCGCTTATCTCAATATTTGCGGTGCTTGTATTGCAGTTCAGGTCATTCAAACAACCCCTTATTATTTATGCGGCCATACCTTTTGCATTAATTGGTGTGATATGGGCGTTGTTTATAACCGGTTATACTTTTTCTTTCAGCGCTTTTATCGGTTTGATCAGTCTGGTGGGTATCGTGATCAACAATTCAATTATTCTTGTTGATTACACCAATCAATTGCGGGAATCAGGAAAAGGTTTGACTGAATCATTGAAAGAAGCCGGTGAAACAAGATTTACACCGATTGTACTTACAACCATTACAACCATAGGTGGCCTGCTGCCATTAACACTGATAGGTGGTTCCATGTGGGCTCCCATGGGTTGGACAATCATTGGCGGCTTGCTGGTTTCTACCATGCTGAGTTTGATTGTTGTACCGGTATTGTACGGCCTGCTGGTGAGAAAGTAGTGTTTGGATGATTTGGGTTAATTAGCAGATATTGGACATTGGTCATTCGGACTGCTCAACATTCACCACTTACCACTCACCAAACTGACACCAAACCCGAAACCTGCGACACCTTGCAATCCTTCTCCCTGTTTACAACCCCCAACCCTGTTGGCTGATAACCGGATTTCAACAAACGATGTTAAAACTTCCATGCATTTAATCCCATTATTTATATATAATTTGTACATTTGAATATTGTTGTTTAAGCCTGACTGAATGGGAAGAAATAAAAGTTTTGCAATGCAACCTTATATGGCATGTAAAGCACACCTTTTT
>CAZTAW010000019.1:5474-24885 GCA_964611705.1 uncultured Bacteroidales bacterium | reverse complement strand
GGCAGCCTTTTTTAATAATTCACCCTGGTTGTTGATAAAAATGTATAAAAAGCCATGATAATTAGGTTACATTCTGTTTGTTAAAAGTATTAAATATATTTGTGTTCGATATGGTAAATTTTTTCCAATTTATGGAAACAAAAACAATGATGATTTGATTAGATATCTGATAATAAGATTTATATAAAATTGTGTATTATTGGCATGGAATTTTATTGTAACAGGATACCAATCGTAAACAATATAAAGCAATATGAACAATGAATCCGAAAAGAGACTCAATGTATTGGTTGTGGAGGATAATATCATAAATCAAAAAATTATGAAGGCCTATCTGAACAAAATGGGTCATGATTTTGATATTGCTGCCAACGGGAAGGAAGCTATTAAACTGTATAAGGAAGAGTATTATGATTGTATTCTGATGGATATACAGATGCCTGAAATGGACGGTCTTGAAGCAACACGGCTTATCAGGAAGTTTGAAAAGGGTACAAAAACCTATACACCGATAATTGCAGTTACAGCAAGTTCACCCTATGAAGATCAAAGGGAATTTATAAAAGCCGGCATGGATGAATATGTACCCAAACCTGTGGGAATGGATATTTTGCGACATGTCCTCAATAAAGTTATGGGTGGAGATTATTTACCGCACTAAAAAAATAATTATTTTTATATCATAAAATGAAAAACATGATGATAGATAGAAAACAATTCAAAGAAAATTTTCAACCGTTTGACAAAGAAATTGTTCTGGAGATCATAGATATTTTTATACAGGAATACCCCGAACGAATGGCAGAGTTAGAAAAAAATATCAACCAAAATGATTTTGAATCACTCAGGTTCAATGCCCACAGCCTTAAAGGTGTGGTAGCAAATTTTATTGTTGATGAACCCAAAGCGCTTGCCAAAAAACTGGAAGATCAGGGTAAAGGTAAAGTTAAAGAGGGCAATCAAGAACTCTTTAAAGAATTAAAAGAGAAAACAGGTCAACTGGTTGACGAACTCAAAGCGATAAGAAAGGACTATCTTTGATTCATTGTTTTAAAGGACTATCTCTGATTCATTGTTTTTTTATCAAGACGGTTTAGCCCATCTATCGCTTTCTGATAGTTTGTATGCAAATCAAGGGCTTTTTGGTAATCCATTCTGGCATCATTAAAATTACCCAATAATTCTTTACAGTAACCTCGGTTATACCAAGCGTTTACATATGTTGAATCGGCCTGAATCGCCCTGGTAAAATAATTTGAGGCCCTGCTGAAATCTTCCGAAAAGACAAGATATATATAGCCCGTGTTATAAAGTGCATTGGCATTTGCTGAATCAATGGCCAGTATCTTATCATAATTTTTAATTGCCTTGTCAATTTCAAAGGTGTTCTGGTAGAACATTGCGAGGGCGTATAATGCTTCTATGCTGTTAGGATTGATTTGAAGGGCGGTGTTGAAGTAATCAACTGCAAGCTTGTTTTTTTTTCTGCTGTATATCAGCCCCAGTTGCATATTGGCATCATAGTTATTTTCATCATTGTTCCTTGATATCAAAAAATTGTCAATAGCCCGGGCAGTATCTCCGCCTTCGAGGTAGGCATAACCCTTTATCAGATATGCTGTTGGATTTTTGTCATCAATCTCAAGGGCAAGGTTCAGGTATTTGATTACATCTTTGTAATCTTTTAATATGAAATTGATCTCTCCCAGCTTTAGAAGTAGTTCAATATCTTCATCGCTTAACCTGAAAGATTTTTGCAGTGCTTCTTCGCATTTTTCCCCCTGTCCTAAAGCAAGATATATATCTGATAAGGTGAGATAGTATATGTGGTTTTCTTCGTCAAGCTGAATTGATTTATTAATATCCGCAAGGGCATTGTTCAATTGATTGTTTTTCAGGTAGTATTTTGCTCTGAGATTATAAATATCCGGGTTGGTGGAGTCTGCTTTAAGTTCTTTATTGATCAGTTCCAGTTCTGTAGATTCCGAATCAATATTTTGCAGGTCCGGTGACTTTTTTTGTTCGGAACCACAAGATGCGAATAAAACAACAACAATCAATGTAATAATTGTAAGAACAAAAGTTCTCATAGTTATGGATTTGTTAATTTTAAAATAATCAACGAAGCAGGGTAATAATTATTCTTTGTTTTCCTTGAAAGTAGCAAGTATTTTTGTTTCAAGTTCTTCGGCCAGTTCGGGATTGTCTTTCAGAAGATTTTTAACGGCATCCCGTCCCTGTCCGAGCTTGGTGTCTCCATAGCTGAACCATGAACCACTTTTCTTGATGATGTTTTTATCTACTCCGAGATCAATGATTTCGCCAACTTTGGAAATCCCTGTTCCATAAGCAATATCAAACTCAGCTTTCCTGAAGGGGGGAGCAACTTTGTTTTTTACTACTTTTACTCTTACCCTGTTTCCTGTGGCATCCTCGCCTTCTTTGATCTGGCTTATACGTCTGATATCCAAACGCACGGAAGCATAAAACTTAAGTGCATTACCTCCGGTAGTAGTTTCCGGATTGCCAAACATTATACCGATCTTTTCACGTAACTGATTGATAAACATACAGCAAGCGCCTGTTTTGCTTATTGTTGCCGCAAGTTTTCTCAGTGCCTGAGACATTAATCTTGCCTGTATCCCCATTTTGGAATCACCCATTTCCCCCTCAATTTCACTACGGGGTACAAGTGCTGCCACAGAATCAATTACAATAATGTCAATTGCTCCGGAGCGGATCAGATTATCAGTGATTTCAAGGGCCTGTTCACCATTGTCAGGCTGTGATACCAAAAGGTTTTCTATGTCAATACCAAGCTTTTGTGCATAAAACCTGTCGAAAGCATGCTCTGCATCAATAAAAGCTGCGATACCACCTTTTTTCTGTGCCTCGGCAATGGCATGTAAGGCGAGCGTGGTTTTGCCTGATGATTCAGGTCCGTATATCTCAACAACACGACCTTTTGGGTATCCGCCAACGCCAAGCGCCAAATCCAAACCGATGGAACCGGATGGTATTGTTTCTACATTTTGCTGTGCGCCTTCGCCCAGTTTCATGATGGTTCCTTTGCCATAGTTTTTTTCAATATTGCCTAAGGTAAGTTCAAGAGCTTTGAGTTTTTGCTCTTTTATTTTGTCCTGGTCTTTTGTTTCTTTTGCCATGATTGAAAGGATTTTAATTAATTATATAGTTCAAGAATTTGGTTTGTATGGTCTTTGGTTTTTACTTTTTTAATGATTTTTTCGATGTAACCTTCTTCTGAAATGATAAACGTAGTTCTGTGTATTCCTTCATATTCCTTTCCCATAAACTTTTTTGGGCCATAAACGCCATAATCATTGATGATCTTTTTGTCCGTATCAGGTATTAAAGGAAAGGGAAGGTTGTATTTTTCTGTAAATTTCTTATGGGATTTATCACTATCTGCGCTGATACCGATTATTTTGAAACCCTTTTCAAGAAAAACATTTTTGTTATCCCGCAGGTTGCAGGCTTCAGCGGTACATCCAGGTGTGTTGTCTTTGGGATAGAAATAAAGAATCACTTTACTTCCTTTATAATCAGACAAAGCTATTTTTTGGCTATTCTGGTCTATGGCAGTAAATTCCGGTGCTTTATCTCCTTCCTTCAAAACAGTCATGATAAAATGGAATTTAAATTTAAGTTATACAAATATATTACTTTCAGCGAATAAACCTCACAAATTCTGTTCGGAGTTATTAACAGTTTTAACTTTTCTTATTTTGTTATTTTTCTGAAAGTACTTACAAATGCTTGTTAAACCGCATTCATGACATAGGGGCGTTCTTGCTTTGCATATATATCTTCCGTGAAGGATAAGCCAGTGGTGGGCAATGGGGATGTTTTCTTCAGGAATATTTTTTACAAGCTGAATTTCAGCCTGTAAGGGGTTTTTGGCATTTACTGTCAGGCCAATTCTGGCTGAAACGCGAAATACATGCGTGTCAACAGCCATTGCAGGTTTGTTATAAACCGCAGAGGCAATTACATTTGCCGATTTACGCCCGATTCCCGGTAACTTTTGCAGCTCTTTTATATCCGAAGGCACCTTGCCTTTAAAATCGTCTATCAGGGTTTTAGCCATTCCTACCAAATGTTTGCTCTTATTGTTTGGGTATGAACAACTTTTGATTAATTCAAAGACTTCCTCAATTTTGGATGTTGATAAGGTTTCTGCATCAGGGAAACGCTTGAAAAACTCTTTGGTAATAATATTAACCCTTTTATCGGTGCACTGGGCCGAAAGTATCACGGCAACAATAAGCTCATAAGAAGTTTTATATGTGAGTTCTGTTTCAGCATTCGGTTGATGCTTTGAAAAATAATCAATAACAAAATCGTATCTTTCTTTTTTTGTCAATGTGGAAAAATTTCTGCAAAAATAAAAAACCCCGACTAAGTCGGGGTCAAATTTCTTTGGGGGTTAAACATTAGTTAAGGATCAAACGGATGTTACCGCTTAGTTTACTTTTTAGAACAACCAGCGAACGTGAATAATTCATGATGTTTTTCATCACAATATCACTTGGACCTTTTACTTTAGGGCTATTGCTTGTTAGCTCTGTTTCTTTGTCCTGTTGTCCGGGTTGTTCAGGAAGCGTAAAATGATTTTTCATAGGCAACTGCTTTGATTTCTAATTGGAATTTATGCAGGTACTAACGAAAAATCGTCTGAATTTATTTCATGAATACCGGAATTAATTTATGGTGTCAGAATAACTTTTTTATCTGCAATAAGCTTTCTAAGATTAATCAATGCGTATCGCATTCTGCCAAGTGCTGTGTTGATACTGACATTGGTTTGCTCTGCAATGTCCTTGAAACTCATGTCGGAATAATGCCTCATAAAAAGCACCTCTTTTTGTTCCGGTGGCAGATATTCTATTAATTTTCTAACGTCTTCATGTATCTGTTCAGTTACCATTCTTTCTTCAACTGAGGCATCCGTGAGACTAATTGTATCAAAAATATCGAAATCCTGATTGCTGTTGTCCACAACAGGTATTCTTTTCGATTTCCTGAAATGATCAATGATAAGGTTGTGTGCAATACGCATTACCCATTGAATAAATTTCCCTTCTTCTTTGTACGAACCTGCCTTGATCGTATTGATAACTTTAATAAATGTATCCTGAAAGATATCGTCAGCGAGTTCTTTATCCTTGACGATCATTAATATATAGGCGAAAACCTTGTTTTTGTGGCGGGTAATTAGCTTTTCTAAGCTGGCCTGATTACTTCGTAAATACCTACTTATAAGCTCCTTATCACTTACTTTTGTAGCTTGCATAGAGCCTCCCTTTTTTTTTGTTATTATTTAGTTAAAAAAAAGTAGATATTTATCCGATAATTGTCCTCCTATAATTTACGTTTGTATTTTTGCGTTTTCTAAATTGTACACTTTGTACTTTAAATGCACAAACACAATTTTTATGCAAATATAACCAAATATCCAAAAGATGCAACTTTTTACGGATATTTTAGTAAATTTTAACAAAGCGATTCATGAACGATAGCAATTTGGATACACTTGATACCCGCGAATTTATAATTATAAAGAATGCCAGGGTGCATAATCTGAAAAATTTTTCTGTTGCTATACCGAAAAATAAGCTGGTAGTAATTACCGGATTATCCGGCTCAGGAAAATCATCGCTCGCTTTTGACACCCTTTATGCCGAAGGGCAGCGAAGGTACGTGGAAAGCCTGAGTTCGTATGCAAGACAATTTTTAGGAAGAATGTCAAAACCGGAGGTGGATTATATAAAAGGAATTTCTCCCGCCATTGCTATCGAACAAAAAGTTAACACAAGGAATCCGCGTTCAACCGTTGGTACATCAACAGAGATTTATGAATACCTGAAATTATTATATGCCCGGATTGGGAAAACCTTTTCTCCCATTTCAGGAAAAGAAGTGAAGCGACATATTGTCACTGATGTGACTGATTTTATTCTTAATCTCCCGGAAAAAACAAAAGTAATTATCTATGCTCCGCTGGTGAAAGTTATGAAAAGAAAACTGAAAGACCAGTTAAAAGTTATGCTTCAACAGGGATTTTCAAGAGTAGCACTAAATGGAGAGGTGTTACGAATAGATGATATTCTGGAATTGTCTGATAAACTGACGGTCAATGAATTAAAAATTGTAGTTGACAGAGTTGCAGTAAATAAGGATGATAGTGATCTGAGCGCCAGGATTGCGGATTCCGTGCAAATTGCTTTTTATGAAGGAAATGAAATATGTGTGATAGAGTCTATTGCCAAAGATAAAAAACAATACCGTTTTTCCAATAAATTTGAGCTGGATGGCATTCAGTTTGAGGAACCGGATGAGAATTTTTTCAGTTTTAATAATCCCTATGGAGCATGTAAAAGATGTGAAGGTTTTGGTACGATCATCGGGATTGATGAAGACCTTGTTATTCCTGATAAAAGCCTTTCGGTTTATGAAGATGCGGTTGCATGCTGGCGGGGTGAGAAAATGAGAAAATGGCGTGACCATTTGGTATTGAATGCTTACAAGTTTGATTTTCCAATTCATAAACCATATTGTGAATTAAATGAGGAACAAAAGGAACTTATCTGGGAAGGTAATGAATATTTTGAGGGCATCAATGGTTTTTTTGAATATGTGGAAGAGCAAACCTATAAAATCCAGTACAGGGTGATGTTATCACGTTACCGGGGAAGGACGGTCTGCCCGGATTGTCGTGGCACAAGAATAAGGAAGGATGCCAATTATGTAAAGATAAGCGGAAAATCTATTACAGATATCGTTTTGATGCCTGTATCGAAAACAAAAAAGTTTTTTAATGATATACAGCTCAATGCTCACGATAAAGTAGTTGCCAGAAGAATATTAATGGAAATTCAAAATCGTTTGCGTTTTCTGAATGATGTGGGATTGGGTTACCTTACTTTAAATCGTTTGTCAAGCTCCCTTTCAGGAGGTGAGTCGCAACGGATCAATCTCGCTACCTCGCTTGGAAGCAGCCTGGTGGGTTCCATGTATATTCTGGATGAGCCAAGTATTGGACTTCATCCAAGGGATACCCATCGTTTGATAAAAGTCCTGGAACATCTCAGGGATATTGGCAACACGGTTATAGTTGTTGAACATGAAGAAGAAATCATAAAATCTGCTGATGAAGTCATTGATATTGGCCCGCTGGCCGGAAGTCAAGGCGGGGAATTGGTGTTTAAGGGATCACTTAAAAAATTGCTTGAACATAATGACGGCCTCACCTCAAAATATTTGCGTGGTGAAATGCAAATTCCGCTTCCTTCGAGAAGAAAAAAATGGAAGGATTTTATAGTTGTGAAAGGAGCTGCTGAAAACAATCTGAAAAACATTGATGTAAAACTTCCGCTGAACGTGTTAACAGTAATTTCAGGCGTTAGCGGATCAGGGAAATCTTCTTTGATAAAAAATATTGTATATCCTGCTATCAGGAAGAGGTATGGAGGTTATGGAGAGAAGACGGGTAAATTCAGCAAAATAGAAGGAGATGTTGACCGCATTAGCCAGGTTGAGTTTGTGAACCAGAATCCCATTGGAAGATCATCACGGTCTAATCCGGCTACGTATGTGAAAGCCTATGACGAGATCAGGAGCCTTTTTGCCGCCCAGCAACTGGCCAAAGTAAGAGGGTGCAAACCTGGTTTCTTTTCTTTTAACGTTCCCGGCGGAAGATGTGAGGAATGCGAAGGGGAAGGTTTTGTGAGAATTGAAATGCAGTTCATGGCCGATATTTTCCTGAAATGTGATGATTGCGGAGGAAAACGCTTTAAGGAAGAAGTGCTGGATGTAAAATTCAGAGGCAAAGATATCAGTGAAGTCCTTGACCTGACCATCAACCAGGCTGTAGATTTTTTCAGTTCAGGTAAAAAACCAACCACTCCCGAAAAACGAATTCTTGAAAAGCTGAATCCCTTGCAGGAAGTTGGTCTGGGATATCTTAAGCTGGGGCAACCTTCCAATACTTTGAGCGGGGGAGAGGCACAACGCATTAAACTGGCTTTTTTTCTGTCAAGGGGAGCTACGGGCGATTCTACACTTTTTATTTTTGATGAGCCCACTACCGGCCTGCATTTCCACGACATCAAAAATTTGTTAAAGGCGTTGCGGGCTTTGATTGAAAAAGGGCATACCGTGATCGTGATCGAACACAATATGGAGATTATCAAATCCGCGGATTGGATCATTGATCTGGGCCCCGAGGGCGGCGACAAAGGGGGATATGTTGTTTTCGAAGGCCTGCCCGAAGAACTTGTCAATAATAAGGATTCTTATACTGCGGGATTTTTGAGGGAAAAGTTATCTGAAAGCAATCAAAGATAATTTCCCAAAATACCTTAATTTTTTTGGTATCGAAACTCGTAAAGACAATGGAATTTCATCCAGACGATTTCACCTCAGGCGGAACACGGAACACCTAACTAACCCAAACTACTCCTCCTTCTCTCTGAAAAGATAAAGAAACTTTTCGTAGAACATTATATCATTAAAATACATGTAGAAACGATCGCTGCATGAATCGGCTGTGAATTCAACAAATCCGTCCGTAGCAATAAGGTCCGGAGTACTTAAGCGATAAGAACCTTCGCGCAACCAAGTACATATACGATTTTTGTGCACGTCCTGAATAATTTCACTGCTAAAATTATTCTCTGTGCTTGATTCTCCCTGACTTGTACCTGAAAAAAGAAAAACATCATCACTAAAATCCCGGGGGCTTTCACTCCCTTCATCCCATAAAACATCATGCGCTGCAGCCCAGGTAAACGTCCTCACAGAATCATACATATGTATTTCTATATCAGAAGCTATTGTACTGAATTCAGGTTTTGAACCGGAAGGAACAACCCTTTCAACACGATATTTACCATTTACAACGTTGTCTTCAGTTGCATACCCATCAAAAGAAACAAAAGCCAAGCCGGAAGTATCGCTGAAAGATTCTGTTAATAAAACACTGATCAGTCCCCGCCTGTATAATCCATCTGAACATAGCAAATTCCAATTGGGATAACGTACCCTGATAATGATCGAATCATCAGCATAATGGTAGTATTCAGCAGCCGCATCAAGAATTTCTGTGGTTCCCGTATGGATCAAAACCGAATCATAAAACGACTGATGCACGATTTTGAAAACATCCGTAAATATATCAAACGCAAGGGTATTGTTACCTGCGGCTTCAAGATTGTCATTATAATTGAATGCTTCGTTTGATTCCCGGCAACTCCAGTATCCAACCGTAAAAACAAAAACTATAAGTAAAGCAAATATTCTTTTCATGGTTTCAGAAAAACTATTTGTTTAACTAATGAAACCCCAAACAGCCGGTTTTATTTTCTTGAAAAGCTTAAAAATGAATATTTAAAATCATTCTGCGGGTCATTATCTATATCTTCTCTTTCAATCAGGTTCCATTTCTTCAGGTCTATCTCCGGGAAAAAGGTATCTGCCTCAAAGTCTTTATGCACAATGGTGAGATACAATTTATCAGCATAGGGTAAAAACTGTTTGTAAACTGAACCCCCTCCAATGATAAAGCTTTCCTCATCTTCTTTGCACAAGTCAATGGCTTCTTCAATGGAATAAACGGTTTTACATCCCTCGAATGAATCATTGGTATCATCCGAAATCACAATATTTGTTCTTTTCGGCAAAGGCGCTTTTGGCAATGATTCGAAAGTCTTTTTCCCCATAATTACCTGATGACCTTCGGTAATTCGCTTAAATCTTTTCAGGTCATTGGAAATATGCCAAAGCAGTTGATTATCTTTCCCAATGGCCATATTTTGTGCAATGGCAACGATGATTGATATTTTTTTTCCTTTCATTGAATTCTTTTCTGATCAAAAACAATTAATAAAATCTGTCTATACCGAGATTTCCCCTTTGATATGCGGATGCGATTGATATCCCTCCAACTCAAAATCTTCAAATTTAAAATCAAAGATGTTTTCTATTTCAGGATTTATCTTCATTTCCGGTAAAGGATAGGGTTTTCTGCTTAGCTGTAATTTAACTTGTTCAATATGATTCAGATAAATATGTGCATCCCCGAAGGTATGGACAAAATCCCCCATTTTCAGCCCGGTTACCTGTGCCATCATCATTGTTAATAATGCATAAGAAGCAATATTAAAAGGCACACCCAGAAAAATATCAGCGCTTCTTTGATAAAGATGGCATGATAACTTTCCATCTCCTACATAAAACTGAAATAAAATATGGCATGGCGGAAGCGCCATTTGATCAAGTTCCCCAACATTCCATGCGTTTACAATATGCCTTCTGGAGTCCGGATTATCCTGAATTGATTTTACCACATTTGATATTTGGTCAACATACTTTCCGTCAGGGGTTGGCCAGGATCGCCATTGATATCCGTAGATGTGACCAAGGTCTCCATTTATATCCGCCCATTCATCCCAGATTGTAACTTTATTATCGTGGAGGTACTTCGTATTTGTATCCCCATTCAGAAACCATAGAAGTTCATGTATAATGGATCTCAGATGTAATTTCTTTGTAGTCATCACCGGAAAGCCCTCCTGCAAGTTGAAACGCATCTGGTACCCAAATACACTAATGGTACCGGTGCCTGTTCTGTCTTTCTTTTCGATCCCGGTTTTCAAAACATAATCCAGTAAATCAAGATATTGTTTCATATATATATTTTCTTCTTTTCAACATCAAAGGTTAAAATAAAAAAGCGAAATGCATTGCGTTACTTAGATATTTTTTGAACAAAAGATTAACAGTTGCGGGATCCGGGTTACGGGTTTCGAGAAACGGGTTGCAGGTTTCGAGTTGCGGATTAGATTTTGTTTAAAATCAGGGTGGATTATAAAGTGCTCAGAACCGATTTCTGAGATGAGCCTCTTTTTATTCAACCACAGAAACAACCTCTCCTTCATTGTAAATAATAACCCTTGTAATGTTTCCGGTTTCATCCCAATGGGTTTCCTTTCCATGTTTTTGGTTGTTTTTGTAATTAATTTCCCTTTTTATTTCACCATTGGGAAAATAACCTTTTTGGATTCCATTACCATTGTCAAATTCACCCATTCCGATAATCTGGCCAGATTCGCTCCGGTAAAGCCATCTGCCATCGAATTTACCCATTTGGTAGTTGCCTTCAACTTTGGATTTGCCGTTATCATACCACTGTTTGTATTCACCATGAAGGGTATCGTTCACGTAGTTTTCCTGGCTTATCTTAATTCCTTTTTTGTTCCGGGTAATGGAAGAGCCGTTCAATAAATTCTTCTTGTAGTGTTCTTCTGATTGTTTAATCCCGTTAGGATACCATCGAATTGATTTCCCCTGAAGCATTCCATTATCATATTGTGTTTCAATACTTTTTGTACCATTCTCGTGATACCAGATAGCCGTACCATCAATTTTTTCACCCTTGTATGGCACCTCTGATTTGAGTTTACCATTGTCCCAATATGTTTTCTCTGTGTTACCGCATGAGATAAGTAAAAATCCAAGAATGAAAGTAACTGCTGTAATCCGATAATAATTCCGTGTAAAATCCATATTAGTTATACGAATGTACTTTATAATTATACCATGTGTTTGGTATCTGTATCAACTGATAATTCTCGAACTTGAAGATATTCCAGAATTCGTTTTCATAACCTTCCTCAAATGAGTTTCTGTTAAAAAAGTATTTTGTTTGCAGCAAATCTGGATTATGGTAATCAAGATAGTATTCAAACCGATCTCCAAAATTCATCAGGGCGCTTAAAAAATAATAGCCTATATCATAGCCTTCAAATGCAAGCTCTCCGGGTTCGGTGTGATATTTCTTTCTGAAATCATTTACGAAATGGTCAACATCAGCTTGCTGATAATTGATAAAACCAGGTGTAAACAAATGCAGCCTGATATTCTGATATAGCTCCGGTGCAAAATCAGTGTGGGCTTCCCAGTTAGGAATACCAATCACTTTTAGGCTGAAAGTATCACGCATTACATTGAGCCTGGTAAGAAAATCAATGATAAATACTCTGTCATCGGAAATTGCGATGATAATGTTATCCCGAACTACAGAAGCATTATTGAGTATACCCTGGATACTATCCTGCATGTAAACCACTTCGGAAATATAATTGCGAAACAAGGTAGTATCATTCAGCAGTTCGGAAAAGTCGTCCTGAAAGATCATTTTTTCTTCAATTTGTATTGATGTGAGCAACTGTTCTTCCTTTTCAAGCTCATTACGTGAACGTTCAACCAGGATGTTATGCAACAAATAATTGGGGACGGGAACATTGCGTATCAGGGAATCGTTGAATATCTGGCGAAAACGATCAACGATTTCCTCATTTTTATATTTGTTATCCCTTACAATGATAATTTTGGAATAGGGAAAATGATGAAGCACAAATTCGGCTACCTGTTTTACCTGGCTGTTGTATGAAGGTTGAATCTTGAATACATTCTCGTTTTCTTTGATTATCTCGCTCCTGATGGTGAGCGGATTTATAATTTTAACATCAAATAATTTGGAAAAGTTTGATGCCAGTTCAAAACTTTTGCTAAACAGTGGTCCAATGATAAGATCCATGTTTTTTAGCCTGGGGTCCTGTAATGCTTCAATGGCTTTCGAAACATTATGATCTACATCGTATATGTATAAATTAAGTTCAAGGCCCTGATGTTTTAAAGTATCGGCAGCCATCAAAAATCCTTCATAAAACTGAATAAACCGAAATGCATGTTGCCCAAGTAATTGTTTTTCATTTTGGAAATCATCAATTTGCAGGCTGTCAAAATCATCGAGATAGAGGGGTAGCATCAAAGCAACATTATATGTTTTTTCGATGTTTTTATGCAGGTCTTTAAAGATTGAGCTGCTGTCAATTTCAGGTACAATAGTTTCTTTCTCTTCCTGAATGAACAATGTATCAAATTCTGCTATAAATTCTTCATTATCGTCAATCGGTATTCTTACAATTTGATCTCTGTAGACCCGGTTGCGCAACATCGGGTTCATGTCGCGTAATTCGGAAGTTTCAAGTCCGTATTTTTTTGCGATCTTTCTAAGCTTATCTTTTTTCTTATCCACCCTGTGGTTTATGTATTCCTTCTTTGTGGTATCAATAGGAATTTTAATGATTTGTCCAACGCTTATTCGTTCTGATAATCCGGGATTATATTTTTTTAATGTGTCAATACTGACTTTAAAATTCAAAGCAATACGATAGAGGTTCTCTCCGGTTTTCACTTCATGCTCGTAAAGGGGTAATCCCGAAGGTGTGGTTTTTTGATCTTCTTTTTCGGTATTATTTTGCTTAACAGGTATTTTGATAAGTTGACCAATCTTAATATTAGGTGTAAGACCGGGATTGATTGCTACAATTTCATCAATACTTACATTGTACATTTTAGAAATTCTGTAAAGGGTTTCCTGTTTTTTTACCACGTGGCTGATATAATTACCGGGTTCCTTTTCCGGTTCGATAAATTCAGGTTTGCGGAAAAAAGTAACCGGAACTTTAACATACTGACCGGATCGTAATGGCTCAACAAGGTCTTGATTAACAATTCTTATGTTATCGGCAGAGATGTCGTATATTTTACCAATATCCGAAAATGTTTCTCCTCTGTCGGCTACATGATAAAAAAAGTCGTAATTGGTATTTTCAAGAGATTCAATAACCTTTTCATCCCTGCTTACAAAGGGAATTTTGAGTTCCTGTTCAATAGCGAGGCTGCCTTCTGCCTCAGGATTTTCAAAAATGATTTCCTTTACGGAAACATTGTATGCTTTTGAGATGGAATACAGTGTTTGTCCTTTTTTCACTTTATGAATGAAATATTTCTGGTCGTTGATTTCCTGTATCACATCCGATCTTTCAACTTTAACAGGTTCCTGGGCTATTACCTGGAAAGCAGCAATAATCATGATAAACAGAACAAATATTTTTATTTTTTTCACTTTATGGTATAATTTGGTTTCTCTTTTCTACCGTTTCATTTCTTTAACGGGAATGAAAATCAATAATTGCCTATTCCCATTCAATAGTTGCCGGTGGTTTGGAACTAATATCATAAACGACCCGGTTAACCCCTTTTACTTTATTTATAATATCATTTGATACTTTTGCAAGAAATTGATAAGGAAGATGTGACCAGTCTGCTGTCATTCCGTCGGTAGAACCAACTGCTCTCAGAACAACAACGTTTTCGTATGTCCTTTCATCTCCCATAACACCTACCGATTGCACAGGTAGTAATATTGCACCTGCCTGCCATACTTTGTCATAAAGATTGTTTTTTTTCAATCCTTCTATATAAAGATGATCCACTTCCTGTAAAATCCTTACTTTTTCCCTGCTGATCTCGCCCAGAATGCGAATTCCTAATCCCGGTCCCGGAAAAGGATGACGCGATAATATATTCACTGGCATATCAAGTGTTTTTCCGATCGTTCTGACCTCATCTTTAAAAAGTGTTTTTAAAGGTTCAACGATTTTTAATTTCATAGCTTCCGGCAATCCTCCTACATTATGATGAGATTTAATAGTGGCCGAAGGACCTTTCACACTTACTGATTCTATAACATCCGGATAGATGGTTCCCTGAGCAAGCCATTTAACGTTCCTGATATTGTGTGCCTCTTTGTCAAAAACTTCAATGAATGTATTGCCAATTATTTTTCGTTTTTTTTCAGGATCTTTTACACCTGCGAGATTGTCCAGGAATTGGTCTTTGGCATCCACACCTGTAACATTTAACCCCATTCCTTTATATTGCTTCAGCACAGTTTCAAATTCATTCTTTCTTAGTAAACCGTTATCAACGAAAATACAGTGCAGTTGCCGGCCAATGGCCTTGTGAAGTAAGCGTGCTGAAACTGAGGAATCAACACCTCCTGAGAGCCCCAGTACAACTTTGTCTTTACCGATCGTTTCCCTGAGGTTTTCAATTGTTGATTCGATGAATGAAACAGGTGTCCAGCTTTGTGAGCATTTACAAATGCCAACCAGGTAGTTTTCAAGAATCAGTTTTCCTTCTTCGGTATGGTATACTTCGGGATGAAACTGCAATCCAAACAATTGTTTGTCTTTCATCCAGTAACCGGCAACCCTTACATCTTCTGTTGAAGCGATGGGTTCGTAGCCCTCAGGCAGGTCAATGATTGTATCTCCATGCGACATCCATACCTGGCTTCCACCAGAAATACCTTTCATTAAAGGATTTTCGTAGCTTATCCGGCTCAGGTTGGCCCGACCGTACTCTCTTATGGTTGAATGGGTTAGTCTAGCACCGTCTTCCAGCGCCATAAGCTGTGCGCCATAACAAACACCCAGCACCGGAAAATTGTCCTTTAATTGTTTTAATACCGGTTTGGGAGAGCTTTTATCCCTGACAGAAAACGGACTACCTGATAAAATAATACCTTTGATATTGTCGAGGTTTTCGGGGACTTTATTAAAAGGACGTATTTCGCAGTAAACATTAAGTTCTCTTACCCTTCTTGCAATAAGCTGAGTGTATTGGGAACCGAAATCAAGAATTAATATTGTTTGCTCCATTGCACAAATATATTGAAAATTACTCCACGGATTAACAGTGGTAATTTACAAATTATTAAAAACTTCATGCTTATTTTTCACATCTTCTTTTCTGAATTTGGAAAATTTTATAATTTTATTCTTTCAACACAAATTAACAAAATGGCAAAGAAAAAAAAGAAAAAAACATTTCCAGGAACCTTAGGGTGGATCATTTTCCTGATTATTGTTATTGCTGTTGGATATTTTTCTTATGATAAATGGGGGCCATATTTTAAAGAAAAAATACTAAACCAGGAAGCTATTGAGGATTTTATTGACCATAATAAAAAACCCTCAGGTAACCCGCTTATGGATAATGTTTGGGTAAATGAAATGAATGCAGCCATGCTCACAATTGAGCCCAGTGGGAATTATAAAATAGATATTCCTTCGGTTGAAAATCGCAAGGTGATCCATGGCCATTACACCATTGATAAGGATAATATCTATTTCATGAACCATCCTTCCTCAAATGCATGTGTCGGGCTTGAAGGTGTTTATAAATACAAGATCAAGGAAAATACCCTAATCTTTGAAAAAGTAATTGACAGATGCAAATCAAGGAATAAGTATATGAAGGAAAACTGGATTTCTTACGAATCATATTAATTCCATAGAATGATCCGCGGGATTCTCAAGATCGAACCTTACCAGACAAAGTTTGCTGCTATCTGTTGAACCATTTAACGCAAGCGTTTTACCAATTTTATCAAAGTATTTTCCTGTAATCCTTGATGACTCATGTATATGTCCATGCATTGACAATAATGGTTGTTTTTTCTTCAGAAAACTTTTGATGGCAACACTTCCAACGTGTACATCAAGCGGTGTATGGTCAATAACTTGTTTGTCTAATGCAGCCCGGTCAAGACAGGTGTTGTAAGGGGGAGAATGAAAAAGAAATACGGTATTATGCAGCTCATCATTGTGTGTTAGCTTTTCAAGGTCTTTTTGTATGGTAGTCGTTTCGAGGTTTTTTTCGGGCTTGACGGATATGAAACCTTTGATGGGTGAGATACAACCCGGAGGAACCTGCTGAGAAATGTCGAATTTTTCCCAGTCTTTGAGCCTGAATGGAGTAGGAGGAACAATAGAATAACCATAAAAAATGTAATTGCCTGATTTCACTTTTTGATTATGCAGATAAGTCCATAGTCGGGTTTGTTTATCAATATTAACAAAAGACTGTTCGTTTACGCGGGGGTCATCATTACCCAGGATTACAAAGACTTTAGGGTATTCATTTTTTAATTGCTGCTTAAGCTGCGAAAAATTCTTTTGCAGGTATCCATCAATAAAATGTTCAACTCCTGATTTTATTGAATATCCATGCGGTAAAAGATCGCCGCCAAGAAATACAAAGGCAGGTTTCTCTGCTTTAATAGCAATGAATAACTTATCATAACGATCGGTTTTTCCGTGTAAATCGGAAGAAAAAAAACATCGGGTCATAATTAAATCTCCGGAATTTTTTATTTGATTAGATTACTAAAATAAAGATAAAACAAAACAATCAGATTAACAAATTATTAAAAGCTCAGCGTTGCTTCAAATATACTTTTGTTGCCTCTGTCGTCGGTGACTGTGAGAACGAAATTATTGTTTCCTTTTTTGATCATATGATCAACGGTATAAGTCATGAGGTCGTTTTTCGGATCAAACTCTATTAGTATCCACTCACCATTTAAGCTTCCCTGATATGAACTGATTCCCGACAAATCATCTTTAACCTTAAAAGCGATAACATCTCCTTTTTCGACCTTGTTTTTTTTCTTGCGTTTTTTTTCCTGGATATCAGGAGGTATTGTATCTATAGCGATCGCATAATTTCCGAAAGAACGAACGCTTGCAGTAATGAAGCCAGCATCTGGCTTACCTCCTGAAGATATGATTTGACCATTGTTTTCAAGCTTTACAACAAGCAATTTATCTACTTTACCGGGAGGAATAGAATCGGGTTTTATAGAGAGGCTCATATACTTGTGAACAGGAGTGCTTTCTTTATGAACACAGTGGATATCTGAGAAAAGCGTATCAGTTTGTTTTTTTTCTGTCTGGTAGGTAAATGTAAATGAATCATAAAATGAAGCCGGTCTCGTAAATAGTTTGATAGAATCAGTTGAGAATTCATTGTCGCCTTGCCAGGTAAACAGTATTCCATTATTCTTTTTAGGCGGGACTACAAATGAATCAAGAGGTGAACTCAAAACAACAAAATTTAGCTCGGAAACATTACCGCTTATGTCTTTTATCTCGTATTTCAGGTGATAAAGTGCAGTATCGGTAAAGCTGTGTATTCCGTTATTCAGCACTTTGCCATACACCTTGAGCTGGTTGTTAGGATCAATAGCAGTTCGTTGAAAGCGTCGTTTTGAATCGGCATATTCCGCATAATCTATCATACTATTAATATAACGTGACTCACCAAATGAAAATGCGTCCATTTTATGAGCGTAAACCAAAACAGAATCAATAAATAATGCAAAGGAATACGCGCCATTTTTGTTATGCGCCCCGTTTAGCAGATCGAATGAAAGAATACCAAAAGAAATATCACCCGAGACTTCGATCGTATCATGATTTTTTATTCTGTGTTTAATACCCCATCCGTTAACTTTAAACTCTTTGGGTTCGTTTTGATGATCAACAGTGCTGTGGGTATTTTCTGGATATACTTTCAGGGCAAGTATTCTGGGTCGAATGAAATCTTTTACCTTGAATCCAAAAAGCATCGGGTTAACTGGCTTTTCGGTTCTTGTTTCCCTGATCTCAAAATGCAAATGGGGTCCTAATGAACTTCCTGTATTCCCGGATAATGCAATCATTTCTCCTTGTTTTACAGGAAATATTTCTTTAGCGGGAAAAAGATTGATCTCGGATATTTCATGTTTATATTGCTGGTCTCTTACATAATTTTCTATTGTATCAGAAAATTGTTTTAAATGGGCATACACTGAAGTATAACCGTTGGGATGTGTTATATAAAGTGCTTTGCCAAATCCACCTCCTGAAACTTTGATCCTTGAGATATAGCCATCTGCAATTGCATATATATTTGCGCCTTCCTGCCCGTTGGTTTTAATATCTATACCCGAATGAAAGTGGTCGGTACGAAGTTCCCCGAATGTTCCGGAGAGCAGCAGCTTGGTATCAAGAGGAGGTGAGAAACCTGCTTTCTTTTCCTGACTTATTAGTATTGTTACCGGTAAAATAATTGTAAAAACTAATGTAGTAAATATTTTCATTTTTAAGCAAATATTCTTTTCTGCAAAATTAATGTCTTTATTTTTAATGAGGTCTGCTTTTGGTAAACTGCAATTTTGTCATATTGTTCAAAGTAATATATCTAAATTAGTAAATATTTAAGAATTAAGGTATTCAGGAGGAAAATACATTTTGATAATAAATCAAAATTTGTTAGGAGATTCAATTTTGGCAATGGCATGCATATTGATAAATGGATGCAAAAACTTTGTTATGCAATTGAAAGAAATACAATCGAAAACAGATTTACTGCAAAACCTGCAGGAGGAAAGTAAGAGTTATCTGCTTCTTTATAAGAAAGGCTCTGAGCAGAGCGATTGTGCTTATAAACATATTTCAGAGCTGAAAAATGATTTTAGAGAACTGAAGATCATGACGGCTGATGTGAATGAAGTCAGGGATATTCACAAAGAATACAACATCACCACGGTTCCTTCATTGATTGTCTTTGACGGAAAAGAATTCAAAAATGTAATTAAAGGGTGCAGCACATCCGATTATTACCGTTCGCTTTTTGAAAGTAGCCTTTTTAT
>CAZTAW010000019.1:0-5464 GCA_964611705.1 uncultured Bacteroidales bacterium | reverse complement strand
ATGGCGAAACAAAATGACGGCGAACCACAAAAAAGTGTAATTGTTTATTCAACACCAACATGTAGCTGGTGTAACACACTTAAAAGTTATCTTCGTAAAAACGGAGTTTATTTCACGGATATTGACGTTTCGGCCGATCCGGCCCTGGCTGAAGAACTTGTGAGAAAAAGCGGGCAACAAGGTGTTCCCCAAACAGAAATTGATGGAGAAATCATTGTTGGGTTTGATAAAACAAGAATAAACAAACTGTTGGGAATCGGAGCGTAAAAAGTATAAATTAAACATTAATATAAAATTTTGTTACCATGAAAGAATTACAACCTTTAAATCAAAATGTTTTGCTTGATATGATTGAAGAAAGCAAAGAACAAAAAACAGCAGGCGGGATTATTATTCCCGATACGGCAAAAGAAAAGCCACAAATGTCAAAGGTTTTGGCTATCGGTAATATCGAAAATTCCGAAATATCAGTTGGTGATACGGCATTTTATAAGAAATTCTCCGGAACAGAACTTGAGTACGAGGGAAAAAAATACCTGAGTATACCTTATGCGGATCTGCAGGCAAAAATTGTAGAAACGGAAGAGATTTAATCACAGGTAATTATTAAAGCTGTAATTGGAAAAAACCTGTTCATTTTTAAAATGAATAGGTTTTTTTATTGAAAAGCCATAACTTTACCTGATGATCTTAAAACACAGGGAAATAAAGGAAAAGCTTGGTATATTCATGCCTCCTGCTGTTGGGTATTCATCTTCAGTATTGTGTCAATTGTTTTTAAAGAACAGGATTGAATTAAAATATTTGCCAAGAGCTGCCATTATATCACTGATAAATCTTATAAATAGTCCTTTTCGTATAAGTGAACGTCTTGTAATCAACAAAAAGATTGATAAAACAGGCCTCAGGCACGATCCGGTATTTATCATCGGGCACTGGCGCAGCGGAACAACTTTGTTGCATAGTTTATTAACACAAGACCAGCAAATGGCATATGTTTCAACTTATCAAAGTGTTTTTTCTGATACGATCTTTGCTGAACCGGGTAAATGGATATTTAAAAATTTTACAAATCTTCTGATTCCTTCCACACGTGAAGGTGACAATGTAAAGCTGAATCCTGATTTTCCACAGGAAGAAGAGTTTGCCCTTGGAAGCAGAACCTCTTTGAGTTTCTATTATTTCTGGTTTTTCCCTGAAAAAACATTGGAATATTACAATCGTTTTGTTTTATTACAGGATATAAAGAAAGAAATAATTTCAAAATGGAAATCCGACTACATTCATCTTATCAAGAAGGCCTGTTTAAAAACCGGTAAACCGGTCTTTCTCTCCAAAAATCCACCCAATACTGCAAGAATTCAACTACTTCTTGATATGTTCCCCAATGCAAAATTCATTCATATATACAGAAATCCTGTGTTGGTTTATCTTTCAACCATGAAGTTTTATTCTAACATGATGCCTCATATACAGTTTCATACCATTTCAAAAGAGGAACTTGAAAATTCTGTATTGAGTATTTATAAAAAGTTACTTTCAAAATTCCTGGAAGATAAACACCTGATCGCCGAAAACAAGATAGTTGAATTGAGCTTTGAAAATCTTGAAGCTGATCCTTTGAATGAGCTAAAAAGAATTTACAAAACATTGGATATTCCCGGATTTGATCAAGCATTGCCTGCATTCAGAAAACATTTGGAAAACAAAAGAGGTTACAAGAAAAATAAACATTGTATTGATCAGAAAAAACTTGACAGGATATTGAACGAATGGAAGTTTGCAATGGATTATTGGGGGTATGATGTCCCGTTAGATATAGCGCTTAAATAGCAATAGTTTTTACAGGGTAAACAAAAGATAAAGAAGAGGTTCTTCTGATAGAACCTCTTCTAACAAATCATATTGTTAACTTTAGTTTATTGGCAGAAAGGAAAATTCATCAGAATATCTGAGCATCTGTTTTACATAATCATCAGGGTATGCAACCTTAACATCTACGATTTCTTCTCCTTCATGTAAAGGAATAAGATTTGGATTGATGAATCCACCGTAAGGAGCAAGGTTGAGCTTCTTATAACGTTCCAAAACTTCCGCATGAAGTTCGGGATTAACCTTTACGGCATATTTTTCAATCAGTTTCCTGCCGGCTTCATAATCGCCTTCCGATTTAATGCGTTGCACTTCCATCAGCAATTCCTTGATAAGTTCTCTTAAACTCCTGTAATTGTTGATCTTTACATAAGTTTTTTCATTCTTTCTATACATTGCTATTACATTGTTTTCTTTTCCCTTTTCATAACACCATTTGGCAATTAGTTGCCGGTTGCGCATATGTGCCTGTTCTATATCTTTTCCGGGTTTGATGCGTGTTAGTTGTGTCATTAATCCATTTCTGAAGTAGCTGTCGTATTCAGCTTTTGCTGCTTCAAGATCAGGTAAAAGTCCGAGCTCCACCATTTTGGGGTCCATAATGTAATACAGGGCAAAAAGGTCAGCTCTTGATTCTTCCAGGGGTGAGCCATAGCCTTTCAATGCACCAGGGTCTGTTCCCGGAAGTAATTGACCCGAACCATGTCCGAGGCATTCATGTAAATCAGTGTGAATATTATCGGCCAGGGGGCCATATTTTCTTGCTCTTTTTATTTCTTCTTCCGAATCAACAAACTCTTCAAGGAAACCGCTTCCAAGAGCGACCTGGTCATATGCATAAGTGATGTTATCAAGGGTAACCGATTTTGAACCATGTTCTTTTCTGATCCAGTCAGGGTTCGGAAGGTTAATTCCGATAGGTGTAGTTGGGTAGCAGGCACCGCCAAGCTGGGCAACAGTGATAACTTTAGCGGTAACTCCTTTTACCGTGTCTTTCTTGAATCTTGAATCAATGGGAGAGTTATCTTCAAACCATTGTGCATTACTGCTGATTATTTCTGTACGTTTGGTTGCTTCTTCATCTTTAAAATCTACAATGGCTTCCCAGGTAGCTTTCATGTCAAGCGGATCATCGTAGGTTTCAATAAAGCCATTAACATAATCAACATCAGCACCTTTATCGTTGAGCCACAGGATGTTAAATTTATCCCAAAGTTCAAGATCACCTGTTTTGTAATATTCTATCAGGATTTCAAGTGCATTCTTTTGATTTTTATTTTCTGCAAAATCTTTAGCCTTGTCAAGCCAGAAAACTATTTTCTCAATTGCCGGTCCGTACAAACCATCAATCTTGTATGTCTTTTCAATTATTTTTCCATTTACTTTAACCAGTTTTGAATTAAGACCGTATGAAACAGGGGTTTTATCATTCGGGTCTTTGATGGATTCGTAATAATTGATCGCTTCTTCTTCGGTGAGGTTTTCATAAAAGTTTACTGCTGATTCGGCTACTTTGTCTTTTTCAGGATCGCTGACAATCTTTTTCGGCGCAATTGCAGGATTGAATATAACAGCAGATATCTGAGAAATAAAATCATCCGGTTGTTGACCATCTTTTAATGGAAATTCCGCACCTTCGGAATTGTTTTTCAGTTCAACAAAATATTCTTTACTGAATTCAGGAATAAACTTATCGTTTGAATAATGATGGTGGATTCCGTTTGAGAACCATATTCTCTTCAGGTAGGTTTCAAAATGCTTAAAATCTTCTGCAGACCTGTCGCCTTTGTATTTTTTGTAGATTTCTTCAAGTGTTTTCCTGATAAGCAGGTTGTGTTTGTAATTCTGGTCAGTGATTATATCTCTTCCTGCAAGTGTTGCCTGACTGAGATAATAAACCAGCTTTTTTTGTTTGAGGGTCAGTTCACTCCAGCCGGGGATTTGATAACGCTGAATGCGAATATCCGCAAACTGATCAATTTTATAATTAAAATCATCTTTTTCTTCTTGTTTGCTTTTTTGCTGATCGCAACCGAAAACTAAAATCGTCATAATAACAATACTTAAAAGTGATATTTTTTTCATAATAAAAACAGATTTAGTATAAACAATCATTCAAATCCCGGAAACAGGGATTAACCTTTGTAGAAAGGTAATTTGATAACCTTGGCTTTCAGTAATTTGTTTCTTATCTTAATAAAAACTTCCGTATCAAATTTTGTAAAGCCTTTACGGATGTATCCCATACCAATGCCAATCTTCAGCATGGGTGACATGGTTCCTGAAGTAACTTCACCAATTTTACTACCTTCTGCATTACAAATGTCATAGTGCTGCCGTGGAATGCCTTTATCAATCATTTCAAATGCCCTTAAACGGCGGGTAACGCCTTCCTCTTTTTGTTGGGCAAGAAACGACCTGTCAATAAAATCATTACCATCAACAAATTTTGTGATCCAGCCAAGTCCGGCTTCAATAGGAGAGGTGGTTTCGTCAATATCATTTCCATACAGGCAGAAACCCATTTCCAGTCTTAGTGTGTCTCTTGCTGCCAATCCGATAGGTTTGATATCAAACTCTTTTCCTGCTTCGAGTACCGCTTCGTATATTTTGGGTGCATCTTCGTTGGCCGTATATATTTCGCAGCCACCTGCTCCCGTATAGCCTGTAGTTGAAAATATAACATCATTTACCCCTGCTAAATTCAGTTTTTTGAAAGTATAATAATCCATGTCAATTACATTCTCATCGGTCAGTTTCTGCACTACTTTCATGGCATTTGGCCCCTGAACTGCAAGTTGGGAAATTTCATCGGAGGCATTGTAGAGTTCTGCACCAATTTTGTTTTGACCTTTTACCCATTTCCAGTCTTTTTCAATATTGGCTGCATTTACAACCAAAAGATAAGTGTTTTGATCAATCCTGTACACCAGCATATCATCAACAATACCCCCCTTACCATTTGGCATACAAGTGTACTGGACTTTTCCGTCAACGAGTTTTGCAATATCGTTTGTTGTTAGGTACTGGACATATTCAAAAGCTTTGGGGCCTTTAATCCAGAATTCACCCATATGAGAAACATCAAACACCCCTACATTTTTTCTCACGGTTTCATGTTCTGTATTAACTCCTTCAAATTGAACCGGCATATTATAACCTGCAAACGGAACCATTTTGGCTCCCATTTTCTCATGAATACTTGTTAATGCTGTGTTTTTCATCTTTCAAAATTTTGATTATGCGCAAAAGTACGAAATATGAAAGGAAATATACTTGTATTGCTTTATAAATTAAGCATAATAGAAATTTCAATTTTGTGTTATCTTTGAAAACTGAAAGCAATAAAAAATGACAGGAATAAACCGAAAAAATCTTCCACGCTGGCTTATCGTACTTATTGATCTTTTTATTGTAGCTTTTTCGGTGATCATCGCTTATTTGCTTCGTTTTAATTTTGATATTCCCGATTTTGAATTAAAACCTTTGCCTGTTGTTTTACTTATTATATTTTTGATAAGGCTGGCCGGATTTCTAATTGGTAAAACATATGCAGGTCTCTTCAGGTACACAAGCACACAGGATATCACAA
>CAZTAW010000018.1:0-25805 GCA_964611705.1 uncultured Bacteroidales bacterium | reverse complement strand
TAATCAAATTACTAAAATTTATTACTCTTAGAAAATCGCTGATTGTTATCGGGAGTTCGTGGAAAAGGAGTGTGTAATTCAGGTGTTCGATCTTTTTGGCAGAAAAGTAAAAGAGATCAAAGTACCAAAAGGAAAAGAACAAATAATTGTTGATGTTGAAGGCTGGCAAAGAGGATTGTATCTGTTGAGGATAAGTTCAGGAGATGGTTTTTCGGAGAGTGTGAAGGTTGTTGTAGAATAATATAAAAGGCCAGAACGGGAACGTCCGCTCCAGTTGATTTATGGAGAGTGTCTCATCCAAAAATCGTGAATCGTGAATCGTGAATTGTGAATCGTGATGGGTGGTCTAATGACTAATGACCAATGACTAATGACCAGCTACCCTTTCCGCTTCTTCTTCGCAAGCCGTGTGCGTTCGCCCATGAAGTCGGAGCAATCGTCGGGACGGGCTACGAGTTCTTGTTTGCCATTGAAACCAAAAAGTTTGTTGGTTTTGATGAATTCCTCAATGTACACAGGTACAAGCTGCTCCCAGTCTTTCTCATCATTTTTGATCATGGCAAGCACTTCTTTTGATTTGATGTGGAGTTTTTCTGTGTTTATTCCTTCCAGATCAATGATCTTGCGGTTTTCGAGCAGATATTTATACAAATATTCCAGGTCTTTATCCAGGGGAATGTTTTGTGAAGTGATCAGTTTTCCGGTTTTAATATCCCTGGTAGGGTAGACGTAAAGTTTCATGTTCACGGTGAAAAGTTTTCCGAAGGCTTCCAGAATCCCGCCTTTTAGGTTTTTATAGTATTTCTTATCAAGAACATTAATAAAAGTAGGAATACCAATAACGACCCGTAAGTTTTTAATTTTGAATTGGGAAAAATACGAAACCAGTTTATAGTATTCCCTGAAATTGGAAACCATCACATTTTGTCCCATCCCGATGAGCATATCTGCACGGTCAAGAAAATCCCGTTCATCAAACCGGCCCTCTTCCAGAAGGTTGTTAAGTGTCATCTCACAGAGGCTGATCGTGTTTTCTTTTTCATAATCCTTGTCTTTTTTAAACATGCCGAAGCTGGTTTTCAGTATGTCGAAGCCAACATAGGTTATGGGCCTGAAACTGCCCCGAAATGCCAGCACATTTTTTTTATAAAGCATATCCGAAGGCTGTTGCACGTCTCCGTTTCTATCGAACATGGTTGCGTTGGTCATGCCATTATTTACAAGCTGAACGCTTAATAAACGGTTGTCAACATAATCCATATCAGCCCCCGACATACGAATAAGTGTGATTTCAATTCTGTCACGGTCGAGGTTGTCAAGCAGGGATTGCAGAAAAACATTGGGGCGATCGTGAAAATGAAAGCAGGCAAAAATAAAGTTTACCCCAAGAATACCCAGTGTTTGTTGTTGCAGAACCGAATCATTCTCAAGTAGGTTGATATGCATAACCACCTGGTTGGGCTCTGCACCCGGTTTTAACTGGAAGCGGATACCCAGCCAGCCGTGGCTGTAATTATCTTTTTTGTAGTTGATGGTTGCAACAGTATTGGCAAAGGCAAAGAATCTCCTGTTTTCTTTTTCGTCTTGAGTAAGCAATTCCAGCAATTCATCGAATTCAGTTTTCAGCATTTTTCCAAGCCGGCCTTCCGAAACATACCTGCCCGGTTTGTTTTTATTATAAAGATGATCGCTGAACTTTTTATCATAGGCAGAGATGGTTTTTGCCACCGTACCCGATGCACCGCCGGCCTGAAAGAAGTTGCGGGCAACTTCCTGCCCGCCGCCAATTTCGGCAAAAGAGCCGTATATGCTGGGGTCAAGATTGATTCGCAGGGCTTTTCTGTTTGTGCTGAGGATTTCGCGTTCCATAGAATGCGTTTGTCCAAAAATACAAAATATTATAGAGTATGAATAATGATGACTTCATTTTCGATACGCATCTCTTTGTTCCTTTTGGTGATTCTGAACAAGCAATAGCTATGATCCATTTTCTGTAATAAATTATAAAAACAATCCATCTGATCTGTTTTTTACAAGGTATAATGTAAATTGTTGATCAGACCACCGCATTGTGAAGATGATTATTATTTCGCCGACTTTTTTACCAGAATTCACAAGGACAATCCCGGATGAGGCAACAAGCTAATGGCTAATAATAACACCCAGGCCAGATACCCCGATAGGAAATATTATCTTTATGCCTAAGAATGGATATGGTCGGAAACAGGTTATATTGAGGGCTCTGCTATTACCGCAACCATTACAACAGACGATAAACTTTGGATTGTTGTTTATGCAAGCGAAGCCATGCATGACGATTTATGCCTGAATATTAACGATCAAGCTTTAACGCTATTAACAAATAATGATAACAAAATGAATTTACATTCACCTGATCCAACATGCAGGAAGGTGAGCATCATCTGGTCATTGACGGAACCGACCTCATTGGTAACCATATGCAGATCAACCCATCTAACTTAAACCCATTCTAAATTCCCTTCAAATTCCTTCTTCCTTTCAATTCAAAGCTTTAACATTTAAGTTTATGAATTATTCGGGTTAAATACCTATTTTTAATTTTTGAAAATAATGTATATGGTTGATGAAAATAATATCGGCAGGAGAAGTTTCCTGAAATGGAGCGCCGCCCTGGGCAGCGGCCTGGTAGTTTCTTCCAGCCTGCTGGGATGCCTGGATCGCCTTAAAGAACAAGGCATTATAACTACAGAAGAAGGTTTTGATGGTTTTATTATCCGCACCGGTTGTCCGGCACATAATTGCGGCGGAAGATGCGTTTTAAAGGCTTATGTCAAAAACAATATCATCACACGCATTGAAACAGATGACAGGGATTTCGATGGTATTTCCGATCCGCAGCTCAGAGCCTGCTCAAGAGGCAGGGCGTACCGCAGAAGACAATACCACCCTGACAGACTTAAGTACCCACTGAAAAGAACAGGCAAACGGGGAGAGGGAAGATTCAAACGGATTTCCTGGGAGGAAGCAATTGATCTGCACACTTCTCATTTGAAAAGAATAAAAGAAAAATACGGAAACTCAGCCATTTACATCCCATACGGAACCGGGAGTTATAACCAGATCAACGGCAGACAAACAGCAGTAAGACTAATGAACTTGTTCGGCGGTGCGCTTGGTTATTACAACAGTTATAGCTGGGCATGTATCAGCCAGGCTACACCAACTGTCTACGGAACCAACATCACCGGCAACCAGCGCCAGGATTGGGTAAATTCAAAGTATATAATTCTCTGGGGATGGAATCCCGCAGAAATGCGAGACGGAACCAATAGTGAATACTTTATTAAAAAAGCCAGGGAAAACGGCGCCGAAACGGTTTGCATTGATCCCCGGATGACTTTCACAGCGGTTTCACTTGCTGATGAATGGATACCCATTCGTCCAGGCACGGATACAGCCATGATGAGCGCCATGGCCTATGTCATCATCAGTAATGATCTTCATGATAAAGAATTTATCAGAAGATGCTGCATTGGTTTTGATAATACACAAATGCCGGAAGGCCTTAAAAATGAGGAGTCCTATGTGGCCTATATCTTTGGCCATAAAGATGGAGTCCCGAAAACACCGCAATGGGCCGAAAGTATCACAGCTATTCCTGCAAAAACAATTGAAAGAATTGCTTTAAAATATGCTACTAATAAACCATCCGTACTCTATCAGGGATACGGAATGCAGCGCCGGGCATACGGGGAACAACCCGTAAGAGCTGGTTGTGTGCTTGCATCAATAACCGGAAATGTTGGAATATCAGGTGGCTGGGCAAGCGGACTTGGCATGCAGGCTGATGATGGTGGCCCATTCTGGAATGTATTCCCGACGGGAGATAATCCAATCAAGGCAAGAATTCCCACATTCCTTTGGACTGAAGCTGTTTTGCATGGCAAAAAGATGGATAAACATTATGGTGTTAAAGGTGTTGGAAAACTGGATAACAATATCAAATTCATATGGGCTGTAGCCTCAAACGCCCTGATCAACCAACATGCCGATATTAACAGAACAGCAAAAATTCTCCAGGATGAAAGCCTGGTGGAATTCATCACGGTTCAGGATCAGTTTTTAACACCTAGCGGGAAATTTGCAGACCTCATTCTGCCTGCCTGTACACAATTTGAAACCTGGGGACTGGAAGACGGATGGAAATACGGCGATGAAGTCATCATCATGCCCAGGATCGTTGATCCGCCTTATGAAACCAAAAGCGATTACCACATCTGCGCTGACATTGCTAAAAAATTAGATATTAAAGAAGCATATACCGAAGACAAAACAGAAAAAGAATGGATTGAAAGTTTTATTGGCATTTATAAAAGTACACGATTCCCTGAAATTCCTCCGCTAAAAACTCTGGTAAAAAACAATAAAGGTTTATATGCTTCTCCTGTGAATAAGCCCAAAATAGCCTTTGAAGATTTCAGGAAAGACCCTGAAAAACACCCTTTGAAAACAGAATCAGGTAAAATCGAGATATTTTCAAAAAAGCTTTTCGAATTGCAAAATCCAAAGGAAATCCCTGCGATTCCCAAGTATATCCAGGAATGGGAAAGTCCTTTCGGAAAAGAAGCAAAAAAATATCCTTTGCAGGCATCCGGTCACCATTACATGGCCAGGGTACATTCAACCCATGACAACAACGACTGGCTGGAAGAAGCCTTCCCGCAAAGAATATTTATCAACCCCGTTGACGCGAAACAACGCGGGATTAAAAACGGAGATCATGTAAAAGTATTTAATGACAGGGGAACCATCATTATGCCTTGCAGAATTACACCCAAGATAATGCCCGGCGTGGTTGACATACCTCAAGGTGCATGGTGGTCGCCCGATAAAAATGAAATTGACCGAAGAGGCGCTGTCAATGTATTGACATCAAATAAATGGACTCCTTATGCGTTTGGCAATGCACAACATACAATAATGGTAGAAGTTGAAAAATACACAAAATCATGAAAAAACAACTTGCATTTTACTTCGACTCCACATCCTGCTCAGGCTGCAAAGCCTGCCAGATAGCATGCAAGGACAAAAACAACCTCGAGCCGGGTTTGCTTTGGAGAAGGGTTTATGAAGTGGCCGGTGGGAACTGGGAACAACAAGGAACATCATGGATCAACAATGTTTTTTCCTATAACATCAGCATATCATGCAATCACTGCGAAAAACCAGTTTGCCTTGAATCATGCCCAACTTCAGCAATTATTAAAAGAGAAGACGGAATTGTGTATATTGATGAAACAAAATGCATGGGATGCAGATATTGCGAATGGGCCTGCCCTTACGAGGCAATGCAGTTTAATGATGAAAGCGGCATCATGCAAAAATGCAATTTCTGCCTTGATTACATTGATGAAGGTAAAAAACCTTCTTGTGTCACAGCCTGCCCGATGCGCGCACTCGACATGGGAACACCTGAAGAATTGAAAGAAAAATACGGAAACGATAATGTCTTTCCCCTGCCGAATCAGTCATACACCAAACCTGCTTATGTAATTACTCCTCATCCTTCTGCGAAAATAGCTACAAAAGAAAATGCATCCGTTATTAATGAAGAGGAGGTGAGTCATGCCGGCTAACGAAATACCTTTGGTTGCTTTTACCCTGCTTGGGCAGATCAGTTTCGGATTAATATGGAGCCTTGCAATCATCAAGCTCAGTCATTCCGGTTTCAGGAAATATAACACCCAGGCTTTTTTTAATATTGGCTTTCTGATTTCTTTTGTATTGCTGATCGCAGCTCTTGCTGTGTCTTTTCTTCATTTGGGCAAACCTCAAAATGCTGTGAAAGCGATAAATAATCTGGAATCTTCCTGGTTGAGCCGGGAAATTCTCGCTGCCATCATTTTCGCATTTTCACTTTTTATAATGAATCTGCTGATCCGATTGCAGTCTCAGAACATTATCAAAACTTTCTTCTTTATAATCACTTTCTTGAGCGGATTTTTCTTCATTTTCAGCATGTCAGAATTGTACCGATTGCCAACCGTACCATCATGGTATTCTTTCAAAACCTATATTGATTTTTTTGCAAGCGGTATTATTTCAGGTGGATTGATCCTTGCATTGATTTCAGGTTATAAATCAACTAAGTTTAAGTCAGAGCAACAATTCAGAAGTTTTTACAATACGCTTTTCGGGTCTGTAATTTTCTTTATCCTGCTCGATCTGTTTTTTATGTATTTCTTTGCTAATCCTGACATCAAAAAACTTCGCGATCCGGATAACATCCTTTACCTGATGAAGATCATTCAAACAATTCTGATAATAATTGTTCTGATCATTCTTGTTTACAAAATTTCACGTATCCGCACCAAAACAAAACCTCCGGGAAAAAAATATATGATTACTGTATTTATTCTCATGCTGATTGCTGAAATTATCAGCAGGTTTGTGTTTTACCAGTCATACGTCAGCCTTGGGATGTAGCATCACAGGTATTTATCCAGGGTTTGTTTACCGAGATAATCACGATAATGCCCGGTCATATCTTTCATAATGGTATTCATGATGCATTTTTCAAAAGGACAAACAGGTTTGTCAAGCGGACAATCCGTTATCTCGATCTTACCTTCAATAGCTTCATAAATATCAAGAAAAGAAATTTGTTCGGGAGGCATTTTGAGTGTAAAACCGCCGGTAGGTCCACGATGAGAATCAATAAAACTTTCTTTAACCAGACGTTGAAAAACCTTGGCAACATGATGTTTTGAAGAATCAAGCTTTTCAGCGATCTTAACAACATTGATCATCTTCTCTGATCTTGCTACCAATATCATCCCGTGAATGGCTATTGACGCTGCTTCCGAAAGCGTTACTATTTTTGGCATCTTCCAAACAGGTAATTCAATACCCAAATATAGGGTTTAACATTTAAAACTGAAAAAAATAACGGATTAATTTTAATTTCAACTCCTATTTGGAATGGATTAAAATAATTCTCAGCTTATTTAACTTTTCTCGTAAACCAGATAATCAAAAACATATTAGTACTTGCCGGATTTTTTACAGAAAAAAATTAGATTTGCAATTGATAACTTTTAAAAGAATTGCTCCGATGCTGGTTCCGATAATTAAGCAAACTTTAATGATTACATCTTTTGTTATCGTAATGATGCTGATCATTGAATATATTAATGTTTTAACCCGTGGGAACCTCAACAAACCATTCCGCCGATCCGGCTGGCTGCAGATATTTTCAGCAGCTTTACTGGGAATTATCCCGGGTTGTTTAGGCAGTTATACGGCGGTTTCGATGTATGCACACAAGATATTCAGCTTCCCGGCGCTTGTTACAACAATGATTGCAACATCCGGCGATGAGGCATTCTTTATGTTTTCCGTAATTCCCGAAACAGCCATTCTGCTTAACCTTGCTATTTTCGTTATTGCCATTGCCACAGGCCTGATTTTATATTTATTTATTCGGAACAAATCATTGATGAAATTACCTGAAAATCACCTGCAGTTTCATCACGATATACCTGCATGTAATTGCTTCGACGCGAAAGTAATTCGCTCCCAGCTCACCAATATAAGCTTTCAGCGAGTGGTGCTTATCGTTTTTCTGCTTATATTTATATTTCTGCTTATCATCGGAGAATTCGGACACAGACATGATTTTGCCGAACTTCTGCCCCATGAAGATCATTCCCACGCTCATGATCACGGAGACTGGAACTGGATACGAACTACATTTCTTGTTGTTTCGGTAATTTCGTTATTTATTATTGCCACTGTCAACGACCACTTTATCGAAGAACATCTTTGGAATCATATCATAAAAAAACATTTCATAAAAATCTTTCTCTGGACTTTTGGCGCCCTTATCGCCCTTCATTTCCTCAATGAATACATTGATATTCGCGAGTGGGTTAAAACCAACCAAATAATGCTGCTTGTAATTGCTGTGCTGGTTGGGATTATTCCACAATCAGGGCCGCATTTTATCTTTGTCCTGCTCTTCTTACAGGGAACAATACCCTTCAGTATTTTATTTGCCAATTCAATTGTTCAGGATGGGCATGGTTCTATTCCGTTGCTGGCCGAATCCAGCAAAAGCTTTATCGCAATGAAAATCGTAAATATTCTCATTGGTTTGATCATCGGCTTTTTAGGATTTTTTCTTGGATGGTAGCCTGATTTTGTACTATATTTGTAATTGAAGTTGGATACTGGATACTGGATACTGGATACTGGATACTGGATACTGGATACTGGATATTGGACATTGATCATTGGACATAATTTACAAAATATCAAAATATGAAAAAAATCCTTGTACCTGTTGATTTTAGCAAGCATACAGAAAAAACATGTCAATACGCGCTGGAAATTGCAAAGAAATACAAATCCGAAATCAGGTTGTTCCATTCTTATTTTGATCAGATTATTGTATCTGACAGCAGTTTCCCAACCGGAGTAGATACCGACACCATGCTGAACGAACAATTACTCAGTGACATTGAATTACGTGCAAGGGAAGAAATTAAAGAACTTCAGTCGAAACTACTCAACAAGTTAAAAAAAGAAAACATACACGGAGTTAAAATTGTCTATACATTAAAAGGAGGTGACCCCGAAAGTGAGATCATTGATGAATGCGAGGAATATCAACCCGATTTGATTATCATGGGTTCGAGCGGAAGAGGGAGAAAAAGCATCCTCACAGGTAGTGTTTCCAAAAAGGTCATGAATAATGCTGACATCCCGGTGCTTGCCATACCGGAAAATTATTCCTTTATGGAAATAAAAAATGTAATGTACATAACCGATTTTGATGGCCCTGACATTGAATTAATCAAAAAACTGATTGAACTTCTTAAAGATTTTGATGCCAGGATTCACTGCGTCCATCTCAATATTCATGAAGATAGAAGAACCACCAATGAGGCAAAAATGAATATGATCAAAAACAACCTTGATAAGGAGGTTGAGCGGGGAATAATTACCTGTCAGTTGATAGACAGCAAAGACATCAATGAGGATATTGAAAACTTTGTTAAACAAAACAACATTGACCTTATTGCCTTTCTGACACATAAAAGAAATATTTTTAAACGACTTTTCACCAGTAAAATCACAAAGAAAGACCTGTTTCAAACCAATATACCCTTGCTGGCGTTTCATACGGATTGATAAATAAAAACTAATTTTGTCATAATTTGGAAATAGTATTAATCGTTTCACCCGATAAGCATTGCAACTTTTGAAATGAAATTATCCGTAATTATTGTCAATTACAACGTTAAGTATTTTCTTGAACAATGTCTTAACTCAGTGAGAAAGGCTATTCAGGGAATTGGTACCGAAATTTTTGTGGTTGATAATAATTCGGTAGATGGCTCAATACGCATGCTTCGCGAAAAATTTCCCGAAGTTATCCCAATCGAAAACAAAAACAATCTTGGGTTTAGTAAAGCCAATAACCAGGCTATTAAGAGGTCATCAGGAGAATATATTTTACTGCTTAACCCGGATACGGTTGTTGAAGATGACACTTTTACAAAATGTGTTGAATTCATGGATGAACATCCGGATGCAGGTGGACTGGGTGTTAAAATGATTGATGGTAAAGGAAACTTTTTACCTGAATCCAAAAGAGGTTTCCCCTCCCCCATAGCTTCTTTCTCAAAAATGTTTGGCTTGTCAAAGTTATTTCCGCATTCAAAAATATTTGGCAAGTATCATTTGAGCTATCTCGACAAAGACAAGATTCACCAGGTAGATGTACTTGCAGGAGCTTTTATGATGCTCAGAAAATCAGCGCTTGAAAAAACCGGTTTACTCGACGAAGCGTTTTTTATGTACGGTGAGGATATTGATCTGTCTTACAGGATCATTCAGGCTGGTTATAAAAACTATTATTTTCCGAAAACACGCATTATTCACTACAAAGGTGAAAGCACCAAAAAAAGCTCTGTAAACTACGTCTTTATTTTTTATAACGCGATGGTTATTTTTGCTAAAAAACATCTTACCAAACAAAATGCAAGAATATTCACATTTCTGATCAACCTTGCCATATACCTGAGAGCTTCCATTGCGATCATCAACAGGTTTTTCAACAAAGCATTTTTACCTTTACTTGACACTTCCTTCCTCTATTTAGGTTTGCTGGTCATTAAAGGTTACTGGGAAGCCAAAGTAATTTTTCCACAAGGAGGTCACTACCCCGATGCGTTTATTTACTTAGTTTTACCCGCTTATATTATAATCTGGCTTCTTGGCATTTTTTTAAGTGGTGGATACGACAGACCCATTAAGCTTTTTAAAATTCCTCAGGGTATTATAATCGGAACACTTATCATTCTTGTTTTTTATGCACTACTACCCGAGTCATGGAGATTTTCCAGGGCGATTATTTTACTGGGAGCTGCTTGGGGAATGACATCAATGATAGTAATCCGGCTGATTTTGAACTCATTTCACATTAAAGGATTCGAGATTGGGGAACCAAAAAGCAAAAGATTTCTCATTGTTGGTAAGTCAAATGAAGCCAATCGTGTTAAAAGTCTGCTTAAAAAAACCCAACTTAATGCAGCTTTTGTCGGTTTGGTAAACCCCGGAAAGGAAAAAGAAAAAAACAACGAATATATCGGAAACCTCAGTCAGATCAGGGATATTGTCACCATTTACAACATAGATGAGATAATTTTTTGTTCTAAGAATGTCAGCCTGCAAAAAATCATTGACAATATGTCGGAACTGTATAATACACAAGTTGACTATAAAATTGCACCGGAAGACAGCTTTTCCATCATTGGCAGCAACTCTATTAATACTTCAGGTGATTTATATATCATTGATATCAATTCCATTAACCGGATTGCCAATAAAAGACACAAGAGGCTATTCGACATCCTGGTTTCATTAATTTTTATTCCTTTACTTCCGATACTCATTTTCATTTTAAAACAACCCGGGCATTTTATTAAGAATATTGTAAAAGTCTTGATGGGATATAAAACCTGGGTAGGTTATTACAGCAAAGATGATGTATCCATAGAAAAACTACCGGCAATACCACCTGGGGTGCTCCATCCCGGAGATGTTTTTAAAAACAAAAGAATTGCTGCTGAAACTTACGAAAAGCTCAACCTGATCTATGCCCGTGATTATAAATTTATTACAGATATGAATATCCTTATCAAGGGATTGTTGAACCTTGGCCGTAAATAATTGTTATACAATTTAGATCAAATCCAGATAATAATTATTAATTATCTTTGTGTTTTGAAAATATGAATGATTTTAAACAAAATAAAATATACAAAGCATGGGAAAATTTGAACTGGTAATGCCCAAAATGGGTGAAAGTATTATTGAAGCGACCATTACAAAATGGTTGAAAGATGTTGGAGACAAAATTGAAGAAGATGATCCCATTGTAGAGATTGCTACGGATAAAGTAGATTCGGAAATTCCTTCGCCTGTTGATGGAACCATTGAAGAAAGACTTTTCGAAGAAGGTGATGTGGTGGAAATAGGTAAAGTAATTGCTATTATTAAAACAGAAGGGGAAGCCGGGGAAGATGAAAATGAGGACAAAGAAAAGGTTAAAATAGATGAGAAAAAAGAAGCAGTACCTCAACAATTAGCAAAACAACAGGAACAACCTTTTGACAGTGATTATGGTAAATCCGACAGGTTTTATTCCCCGCTGGTTAAGAACATCGCCAGAACAGAAAATATAAATCGCAGTGAGTTGGATGACATAAATGGAAGCGGCAAAGAAGGTCGCGTAACAAAACGGGATTTACTTGATTATATCAGGAATAAAGAAGAGGGAAAAGTACAAGCCAAAGCCACTCCGGAAAAAGAATCCATTTCAGCCTTACCCAAAACAGAACTGCCCAAAGCAACTACCGCCGAAGGAGATGAAGTTATTGAAATGGATCGCATGCGACAACTCATCGCAGACCATATGGTGTTGTCAAAGCAAGTATCTCCTCATGTTACATCATTTATTGATGTTGATGTAACCAATATCGTTAAATGGAGGGAAAAAATTAAAAATGATTTTCTGAAAAGGGAAGGTGAAAAAATCACCTTTACCCCTATTGTTATTGAAGCGGCTGCAAAAGTACTAAAAGAGTATCCACGCGTAAATGCTTCGGTTGACGGCAGGAAGATTATTCATAGAAAAAAAATAAACATTGGTATGGCCACAGCATTGCCAAACGGAAATCTGATTGTTCCTGTGCTGAAAGATGTGGATCATGTAAACCTGCTCGGGCTTTCTAAATCAGTAAATGATCTTGCAAAACGTGCCCGCGATAATAAACTAGCCCCGGACGAAATACAAGGCGGAACTTTTACAGTAACTAACTTCGGTTCATTCGATAGCTTAACCGGAATACCCATCATTAACCAGCCACAGGTAGCCATCCTTGGTGTAGGAGCAATCCGGAAAAAACCGGTAGTTATTGAAACCGAACAGGGCGATATGATAGGCATCAGACATATTATGATCCTTTCGCTTGCCTACGACCACAGAATAGTTGACGGTGCCATGGGTGGCATTTACCTCAGAAGATTAAAAGAAGTTCTTGAAAACTTTGACGTTAATCAAAGCTTTTAAGCTATTTTTGCAGTATAAATTGTTAAGAAGCGATCCTGATTTTAAAAATGATCAGGATGCTTTTTTATTTTCACAGAAACACAAAGCTATGGAATTAAACCTAAGTAAACCTATCGCATTTTTTGATCTTGAAACCACGGGACTAAATGTAGGAAAAGACAGAATAGTTGAAATTAGTATTTTAAAGGTTTTTCCTGACGGAACATCCAGGCTGCTTACGCATAGAATTAACCCGACCATTCCTATCTCAACAGAGTCAACCGCTGTGCATGGCATTACAGACGCCGATGTAAAGGACGAGCCAACTTTCAAAAAACTTGCTCCCGAACTTAATCATTTTCTTGAAGATTGTGATTTGGCCGGGTATAATTCAAACAAATTTGATATCCCTCTGCTGATTGAAGAATTTCTTCGTGCCGATATTGAATTTGATCTCAGAAATCGCAGGTTTGTGGATGTTCAGAATATTTTCCACAAAATGGAACCCCGAACTTTAAAAGCCGCTTATAAATTTTATTGCAACGAATCACTACCTGATGCTCACTCGGCAGAAGCTGATACGCTTGCAACATACAAAATTCTCAAATCGCAACTGGATCGTTACAAAGAAGCTGAATACGAAGATAATGACGGTATGATTTCCAAACCCGTTGAAAACGATATACAAGCGCTGCATGATTTCTCATACAATACAAAAAATGTAGATCTTGCAGGGCACATTGTTTTTGATGACAAACAAGTTGAATGTTTTAATTTCGGCAAATATAAAGGAAAAGCAGTGGAAGATGTTTTTTCAAAAGAGCCTCAGTATTACGACTGGATGATGAAAGCACAATTTCCAAGATCTACAAAAAAAGTAATTACGGCAATTAAATTAAGAAGTTTTAACCAGGGAAATTTGAATATTTAGATAAATAAATACTGCAAAACCACAAACTTAAAATCTGAAATTTGGAATATGCAATCCGGAAAAAAACAACACGCAAATGAAAATTATCTGCATCGGCCGGAATTATGTTGAACATGCCAGGGAACTGAAAAACCCTTTACCAAAAGAACCTGTGTTTTTTCTCAAACCTGATTCCGCTATTGTAAGAAGAAATCGCCCTTTTTTCTATCCTGATTTTTCTCAGGAAATCCACTATGAAACCGAAATTGTTCTAAAGATATGTAAGGTCGGTCGTCACATCCCTGAAAGATTTGCCAACAATTATTACAAAGAAATTGGTATCGGCATTGATTTTACAGCCCGCGACCTGCAACGAAAATGCAAAGAAAAAGGCCTGCCATGGGAAATTGCCAAAGCTTTTGATTATTCGGCACCAATTGGAAAATATATTAAAAAGAGCAATGTCAAAGATGTGAATGACATAAACTTCTCTCTCAAAATAAATAGCGAGATACAACAAAAAGGCAACACCAAAGACATGATCTTTTCGTTCGACCGGATCATTGCATACGTTTCGCAATTCATTACCTTAAAAATGGGAGACCTGATCTTTACCGGCACACCAAAAGGAGTTGGTCCGGTAAAAATCGGTGATCATCTTGAAGCCTATATCAAGGGTGAAAAATTACTGGAATGCAAGATTAAATAAATTTAACAGTTTCAACAACTTGCTTACCAACACTTTGATTTAATGAATTTGTAATTTTTTCCCGTGCGTAGCTTAGTTCATTTTTCAGGGCAGGAGAATCAAGTTTTACAAACAGTATTTTATGACGAATATAAAGATTTTGTGTGTGGCGTGCAATCATATCACCCACCGTAACTTCCCAGGCATTGATCAGCTTTCTTTCATCAATTTTTTCTTCCAGCCTGTAGGTTTTTACAAATTCTTTGATTACATCTCCCAGTGAGCGGTCGTTTGATTGCTGCATATTATAAATTACTGTTTGTTACTTCACAGGTTTTACCGTTTTCTATTTCATAGATTTTATGATCAATCTTTACTTTATTAAATAACTTTTCAATACGGAGACGTTGGGTATCCGTAATAAAAACCTGCCCGAAATTGTTTTCGCTTACTAATTTAATCAATTGTTCAACACGCCGGTCATCCAGTTTATCAAAAATATCATCAAATAGTAAAACCGGCTTAAATCCCTTGATATCTCTGGTATAGTCAAATTGAGCAAGTTTTATGGCAATCACAAATGATTTTTGCTGCCCCTGCGAGCCGTATTTCTTAACCGGGAAACCATCAATCTCAAAAAGTAGGTCATCTTTGTGAATACCTGTAGTTGTGAACCTGAACATCCTGTCTTTTTCAACCGAATTACTGAGCAAAGTTACCAGGGTTTCATCATGAAGCTGGGATTGATAATTAATGGTTACCTTCTCTTTTCCTTCGGATATGAAATCGAAATAATGTTGGAAAAGTGTTGTAAACTCTGCAATAAAGCGCTTTCTACTCTCATAGATATTCTCTCCCAACCTGACCAATTGATCATTCCATATTTCAAGTTGGGAAGGATCAAAATAATTACTTTCGGCAAAACGCTTTAATAATGAATTTCTTTGATACAATGCTTTATTGTAGTTCAGCAGATCATCGAGGTAAAGTTTATTAAATTGCGAGATAACGCCATCAATATACTTTCTTCTTGTTTCACTTCCTTCGTTGATCAGATCCCTGTCATACGGAGATATCATCACCAGCGGGAAAAGACCAATGTGATCCGCAAGTCGGTCATATTCCTTTTTATTCAACCTGAATTGTTTCCTTGCTCCCTGTTTCTGAATACAACTTACATGATCTTTTTTATCACCATTTCGGAAGTAATCGCCGTGAATGGCAAAAAAATCGCTTTCATGCCTGATGTTTTGTGTATCAATCGGATTAAAATAACTTTTACAAAATGAAAGATAATAAATGGCATCCAATAAATTGGTTTTTCCTACCCCGTTATCCCCTATAAAACAGTTGATCTTTTCAGAGAAATCAAGGTTTGCTTCCGTATAGTTTTTGAAGTTTGAAAGTTTCAATCGTTTCAAATACATAATTACAATTTACTGATTTTAGCGGCTATTTTTTCAAGAAGCCAAACAGGTGTCGAGGTCGCCCCGGACACACCAACACTTTTCACATTTTTAAGCCATTCGTTTTCCAGTTCTTTTTCGGATGAAATAAATTTTGTATTTGGATTTTCATGCTTACAAACATCAAATAAAAACTGTCCGTTTGAACTTTTTTCACCTGCAACAAAAATGATCAAATCATTCGACTTTGCAAAATATTTTAGCCTATTCACACGATTGATCATCCATTTGCATATGGTGTTTTGCGCATTCAACTTTATTGTATTTTGTTTTAATAATGATTGTATTTTGTTTTTAATTTCTTTAAATACCTTAGGGTTTTTTGTAGTCTGGGCAAACAAATAAACAGGCCTATCAGCATCTATCTTATTGATATCTTCCTGGTTTTCAATGATAACCGCCTCATAATTACATTGTCCGCTGAGACCAATTACTTCAGGATGATTCTTTTTACCGTAAATTACAATTTGTCCATTATCCTTTTTTGCTGCCTGATAAGTTTCGGCAATATTTCGCTGAAGATTTTTAACTACATTGCAAGTAGCATCACGGTATGAATTATTGCTATTTCTGATCTTTTCATAAGTTTCCGGGGGTACACCGTGAGACCGGATCAGGATTTCGGCATTCTCAATCTCATCTGTTTTTTTGAGTTCAATCACTTCCAGCCCTTTGTCAGTAAGGCGTTTGATCTCCTCTGCATTGTGAACAATATCTCCAAGGCAATACAATTTACCTTTTTCAATAAGCTTTTGCTCAGCTATTTTTATCGCATTTACAACACCGGGACAAAAACCTGCATCCCTTTCAATAGTGACTTCCATACCAATATATGTTTCCGGGAGGTAAAATTAGTGAATAAAAACGATTAGCCTGGTTTGTTCGGCAAGATTATTTCTTGCTAATGAAATCAGACAGATTGGTTGTAATTGTTATAAAATTAGGCGACCCTACCAGGTGATAAGCAGAGCGTGAATAACTAAAATGAAATTTTGATATTCGTAATCCGAATCCCCATGAAAAACCCACGGTTGACAGTTTCGACTCAACTTTCATTTCCTGTCTTCGCTGATAGTTATACCCTAACCTGAGAATAAAATTCTTGCCTATATACATTTCTCCGCCCAAAACAATATGGCGCATAAACTTATCGGCAAAATCACCAACTCCATTTTTTTCATCCGAATTTTCATTAAAATTATCATTGTTGTTATTTTCCAGGCGCGGGTCCGAATAAGTCAGATCCCATTTTTCAAGGTGTGTAAAAATAATGGAATACCTAAATGGTAAATGTTCCAATCGCTTCGACATGCCCAGTTGAATTTCGAAGGGTAATGGTTCATGATTTCCGCCATAATATGAAATGATTTGATAACCGATGTTTTTAAAAATAAGTGATGCGGTAAAATCCGCTTCTGGATTATGATATGAACCCGCAACATCCACGGCAAGGCCAAAAGAGTTATAGCTTTCGAGTGAAGAGTAAATGGCCTTAAAATTCGCCCCGATTGCAAAATTAGAATCCAGCGGTCTTCCCCAGCCAATGTTTAATGCAAGCTCATTGGCGCTGAACTTACCTAATTTACGACCGGTTTCATCTGCCCGGTCAAATGTACCATAATTAATAAACTCAATGGTACCCGCATAACTACCAAGTTTTCCCATATCCCGACCATAAGTAACAAAGCCATAATTAATATCATCATAATAGTCCACAAAACTCAATGCCAGATTGTTGTGCATTTGAGGTGTTATAATTGAAGGATTGGCAGCAGCCAATGCAATATCGTTGTCCTTAATTGCCAAAAAATTAGTGCCCAGCGCAGCAGACCTGGAAGAATTGGTAAGATTTAAAAAATCGTATGTATTATCACCGCCAATTTGTCCATGACTATCAAAATAAATTAAAAAAGCAATGCCGGATAAAAATAGCGAAAGTTTATATTTCATTCTAATCAAATATATTTAATACATCAGTAAATTATCTTATCAACGAAAAAAACTGCGAATTATGATTTATTAACAAAAAGAAAAACACATCGAAGTCATAGATATTTAATAATTATTTCTAATTTTGATAAACCTTTATTTTCCTTTTTTATTAAGGATCATAAAGTTATATTGATCGTATTTATAAAATCATTTCTACCACTATGAACAACATTGAACTGATACTTACTGCAGTAGAAGAAAAAGAGCTTGCAAATAGCATCCGGGAAAAGTTATGCCAGCTCGGTTATAAAACAATTCTGGTCGGGAATATGGAAAATATGTTTACGGCAGTCCAAAAAGAGCTTCCGGGTTTGATTATGATTGATACGAACCTTGATGATCTGCATAAATATACTGCTAAGCTTTGTGAAATTTCCCACGCCCAAAACATACCGGTTACATTTATAACATCTTCTTCAGATAAAGCTATCCCTGAGGCAATTAAAGAAATAAGACCATCAGCATATATACCGGCTTCAGCAAGCGAAAAAGAGTTAAAGATATGGATTGAAATGACCCTAAGCAATTTTAAAACCGAACAAAAGCTGAAAGAATCTCAACAAATATTTAAAACATTCACCCAAAAAATCCCCGGATCTGTTTTCATCAAAGATGAGCAATCAAGATATATTTTTGCAAACGACTATTTAATTAAGAAAGCACAGGTAAAAGACGTTACCGGGAAATCTCCGATGGACATTTTTACTGAGAAGGAAGCCATAAAAGATATTGAAGAAGACCAGGATGTTTTTCTCAACAAAAAGGTGATCAATAATATTCAGAAAGGACGCGACAAAGTTGGCAACGACAATTATTACCGTGTTGTAAAATTTCCTATTGAAAGGGAAAAGGAACCTCCTTTGATCGGTGGCTTTGCTCTTGAAATCACAAAAGAGATACTTGTACAAAAAAATCTTGAGATCGGTGAAGAAAGGTTACGGCTTGCCCTTGAGAGTGCAAAAGAAGGCTTCTGGGATAGAAACCTTAAAACAGGAGAGCTCTTTCTTTCCAATCGTTTCAGGGAAATTTTCAATATCCCGGAAGATAAATATATTGATACGGATTATATCTGGGATAAACTTGTAGTGCCCGAAGATGCACAAAAAGCAAAGGAAGAGATCAGAAAGCATATGGAAGGACAAACAAGTTCCTATGAAATTGAATACCGCATTGGGAAGAAAAAAAGTAACACTACATGGATACTTGAAAAAGGAAAGGTTGTTGAACGAGACAAAAAGGGAAATCCGCAAAGGATGCTGGGTGTAGTTATTGATATCACACAAAGAAAACTAACACGCGAAGCTTTGAAAGAAAGTGAGGAATTGCTCACTTCCTTATCACAGGCAATTCCTGATATTGCATTCCTTTTTGACGAAGACGGTTACATTCTGAATGTTTTCGCTAACAACAAAGACTTGCTTATCAAACCAGTTGATGAAATCATCCATCAGAAATTAACAGACATTTTACCTGATAAAATTGCAGCTACAACACAGGATGTTATTAAAAAAACTGTTCAAACAGGTAATCCTCAAAAACATGAATATCAATTGCAGGTACCGGCCGGACTTAAATGGTTTGAAGGCATGACCAGCAAGCTAAATGTAAAAAGGGTGAATAAGCAATTGGTATTAGGAGTAGCCAGAGATATTACTGAACGCAAAAACCTGGAGCAAAGCCTTTTAACCGCAAAAAAATCTGCTGAAAAATCTAACCGGGCAAAATCGGAATTCCTTGCCAGTATGAGCCATGAGATTCGTACACCCATGAATACCATTATCGGAATGACTGATCTTACACTTGAAACAAGTCTTGACGAAGAACAAAAAGAATATCTTGATATTATTAAAACATCCTCGGTACATTTGCTCAGCATAATAAATGATATTCTTGACCTGTCGAAAATTGAAGCCGGAAAAATTCAATTACAGCATAAGAAATTCAACCTGAAAAACACAGTTAAAGAAGTTATTCAATCCCTGCAACCCGTTGCAGAGAAAAAAGAATTACTACTTGATTTTCATTTCGATGATCACATTGCTGATGAATTAAACGGAGATGAAATACACCTCAGGCAAATCCTGTATAACCTTATTGGAAATGCAATAAAATTCACCGGGGAAGGCGGATGTGTCGTCAGGGTGAAACCAAATCAAACAAAACAGGAAACACCTACTACTCTTGAATTTTCAGTTGAAGACACAGGCATAGGAATTGCACCGGAAAAAACAGATTCCATTTTTGAATCTTTTTCTCAGGCGCATGTAGAAACGACCAGAAAATATGGAGGAACCGGACTTGGGCTATCAATTACTCAAAAATTAATTGAATTAATGAAAGGAAAGATTTGGGTTGAAAGCGAACCTAACGCCGGAACAACTTTTTACTTTACAATACCTTTTAACCTGAAAGAAAAAAGTAAAGTTCAGGAAAAAGACAAATCTCCTCTTACACCTGAGAAAGACAAAGTAACAAAAGACAAGAACAGGCTTAAACTGCTTATTGCTGAAGACAATGATTTGAACCAAAAACTGATCCTTCGACTGCTCAAAAACCGCGGGCACTATTGTACCCTGGCCGAAAACGGAAAAGAAGCTGTAGACAAACTGACAGAAGGAGAATTTGATGCTATATTTATGGATATTCAAATGCCGGTACTTGATGGTGTGGAAGCTACGCAAATGATAAGAAATGATAAATCAGGCAAATTTGATTCCCGGATTCCTATTGTAGCTGTTACGGCTTATGCATTCGAAGAAGATAAATATAAATTTTTCGATGCCGGTATGGATGAGTTCATACCTAAACCCATCAATAACAAAAAGCTTGATAAAGTATTGAAAATGCTGATCAGCAAAAAACAGAAAAAAAACAACTAACTATTTCGTCTTTTTCAATGTTCCCGATCCATTGATATGTGATTTGATCTCCGGTGATCCGCCATAATAAACATCACCGGTTCCACTTACAGAAACATCAAGATATTCATGAACAAAAATGCTGCAGTTACCCGTTCCGTTCATATCAATATATGCACGGTATGCCATCATCTCTTTGGCATCAACGTCACCGGAACCATTAATATCAACTTTAACTTTTTTTGCTGTACCCCGGAGTTTTATATCTCCCGAACCTGATAGATCTGCATTGATTCTGTCAGCAAAAAACTGCATATCAATTTCTCCGGAGCCATCAATATCAAGGTCTACTTTTTCAACATCAAACCTGTCTTTACCATAAAAACCTCCTGATCCATCTACTTCTAATCCGGTAATGGTTTTCATCGAAATATCAACGTTAATGGGTTCCGAAGATTTGTAGCAACCTGTTTCAAAATCAATTTCAAGCTTACTGCCCGAAACTTTGGTTGTGATATGCGGCAAAAGACTTTCCTGCGCCCTGATACGGATTGTACACCCTGTATCTTTGGTCAGGTTAACGCTGGCCGAAATATCAAGGTCAATAGCTGTAAAGTTTTCCGTCTCCCTGTTTTCTTCAATTACCGGGCCTTCACCGGTTATACAATCACAAGATGAAAAAACAAGCAACGTTGCTGAAACAAGGCCTAAAATGACAAAATATAAGTACTTTTTCATGGTTTTTGGTTTTTTTATAAAGGTACAAAAAATTGAAGTTCCGATAAAATTTTTATTCTACCGGTTCTTGAAACGTATAAGGTTCAATGCGCTACCGGCTATAAACCAGTCAATTTGGTTTTTGTTATAGGAATGATGCACTGAAATTTCATCAATAGTACCATTGCTATGACGGGCAATCACCATCAGGTCCTTTTCCGGTTCAAAGGTTCTTAAACCATTAACATCAAAAGTATCTTCTTCTCTGATTTTGTAATAATCTTCCGGATTTGCAAATGTCAAAGCAAGAACTCCCTGCTTTTTCAGATTGGTTTCATGTATTCTTGCAAAAGATTTTACAAGCACTGCTTTTACTCCCAGGTACCTTGGTTCCATTGCAGCATGCTCCCTTGAGGAGCCTTCTCCATAATTCTCATCACCAACCACTATTGACCCTATATTCAGTTTTTTGTAGGTTCGGGCAGTATCCGGAACAGTATCATAATCGCCCGTTAGCTGGTTTTTGACAAGATTTGTTTCATTATTAAAAGCATTAACCGCTCCAATCAGCAAGTTGTTAGAGATATTATCAAGATGACCGCGATACCTCAACCATGGCCCTGCCATAGAAATATGATCAGTAGTGCATTTTCCCTTAACCTTGATCAGCAGATTCAGGTCTTTGAAATCTTTTCCATCCCAGGCCGGAAATGGTGTTAATTCCTGTAAACGCCCGGATTTCGAATTGATGATCACTTTAACATTACTGCCATCTTTTGCAGGTTCAATATACCCGGTATCCCTAACATCAAAGCCCTTAGGGGGAAAAGCTATACCTTCTGGCTCATCGAGCCTGACTTTTTCTCCCTTTTCATTGATAAGATAATCTGTTATGGGATTGAATGTGAGTTTTCCTGCAATCGCAAATGCTGTTACGATTTCAGGCGATGCTACAAAACCATGTGTATTGGGATTACCATCATTGCGTTTAGCAAAATTTCTGTTAAAAGAAGTAATGATAGAATTTTTTTTCTGCTTATCGGCATCATGTCTTGCCCATTGTCCGATGCAAGGGCCGCATGCATTTGCAAGCACCAAGCCTCCAATTTCTTCAAAAATTTTCAGGTATCCGTCTCTATCTACTGTATATCTTACCTGTTCCGATCCGGGCGTTACCGTATATTCCGATTTTACTTCCAGGTTTTTGTCAATTGCTTGCCTTGCAACCGAAGCCGCTCTTGTGATATCCTCATAAGAAGAATTTGTGCAGGAGCCGATCAAACCCACATCAAGCTTTTCCGGCCACTTGTTCTTTTTAACAGCCTCTGCAAATTCAGAAACAGGTGTCGCCAGGTCCGGAGTAAAGGGTCCGTTAATATGAGGTTCCAATTCAGACAAATTGATCTCTATCAACTGGTCAAAATAATCATCAGGATTTTCGTAAGCCTCTTTATCACCTGTAAGACAATCCGCTATTTTATCAGCTTCTGTGGCTACTTCTTCCCTTTGATTTCCCCTCAGGTATTCCGACATACTGGCATCATAGCCAAACAGGGAGGTTGTTGCACCAATTTCAGCACCCATATTGCAAATTGTTCCCTTGCCGGTACAGGAAATGGTTTCGGCTCCTGGTCCAAAATATTCAACGATAGAACCTGTTCCTCCTTTTACTGATAAAATTCCCGCAACTTTTAGAATGACATCCTTGGCAGAAGTCCAGCCATTGAGCTTTCCCAAAAGTTTAACCCCGATCATCTTTGGAAACTTCAACTCCCAGGGCATCCCAGCCATAACATCCACAGCATCAGCGCCACCTACACCAATAGCAACCATCCCCAGCCCTCCGGCATTTACTGTATGCGAATCCGTGCCTATCATCATTCCCCCGGGAAAAGCATAATTTTCAAGGACTACCTGGTGAATTATTCCCGCACCGGGTTTCCAGAAACCAACACCGTATTTACTTGAAACGGAAGCCAGAAAATCAAACACTTCCTTATTTGTCTTGTTTGCAACTTCCAGATCCTTGTCAGCACCTACTTTAGCCTGTATCAAATGATCACAATGTACGGTTGAGGGCACAGCCACCTTTTCACGTCCGGCCTTCATAAACTGCAGTAAAGCCATCTGTGCTGTTGCATCCTGCATGGCAACCCGGTCAGGCTCGAAATTAACATAGGACTGGCCACGTTTGTACGTCTTTGCTGCTTTTCCTTCTTCAAGATGGGCATATAAAATCTTTTCTGCCAGTGTAAGTGGCCTTCCAACAATTTTTCTGGCGTGATCAATTCTTTCCGGTATTTCCCCATATACACGCTTAATCATTTGTATATCAAAAACCATAATTCTGTACTTTAAAAATAATTCTGTTTAACTACTTGTTTGTTTGGAACAATTCAAAATTACAAAAAAATGTAATATAATTAGATATTAACATATCATTAACTATCTGTTTTTCTACATTATAATCAGTCTCTTTGTTTGAATTTCTTCCGCGGTTTTCAATCAGAATAGCGTGCTCACCGGAGTCAATTGCAATACTGTATTCGTTCAAGGGCTCAACAATGCCATTAAAAACTTCCACTTCATCAACTGTGATTTTAATATTCGGATTGATAACTGTTTCGGCAGTTTTAAAAACAAACTGACCATCCTGTGCAAAGCTTACCAAAAAAGTAGGTGGGTTTCGTAAGTTTTGTCCTACCGGTCCGGTACCATACAATACTTCCCCGAGGTAATTATTGTCAGGTTGAATACTACCATCACGACGGATATAGAAAGTATCATATTTTGTTTGTTCCTGAAAACTAAAAAAACGGGGTTTAACAGTAACAGCCAAATTGGTATCTGCATATGTTTGGATAATTTTCGTTCCACTTTCATATAAAGAAACATCAGTGTTTTCCACGAATTTAATAAGCGGTCCGAAATGATGATACAAATGCAGTGAATCAATGTAGCTGTCCCAGTGCCAGGTCATGGCACATGTAAATGCTTCGCTCATTAATGTAGCCCATATAGTATTGTGAAAAACTATTCCCCCCGGATCTTTTTTTATCACACTGTCATGAATATGATATAATCCAAACTCACCAAGAACAAGTGGCTTTTGATAAATATCAAGATAACCTATTGACTTTGTATAGCATTCAAGTTCAAGATCACCCCCTTCGGGCTCGTAAATGTGTAACTGTGTGAAATCAACCGATGGGTTTTGCCAAACCAGGGTGTCATTTTCAGGAATGGCAAAACTAACCGAAACAGGCACCGATTTATAATAACCTGAGCTTAAATACTCTGCCATATCAATGATCCATTGCCGGATATCAGTTTTGGTTTCTTCATAGTAAATAAAATTATCGGCTTCAACCATGAGTTCATAACCCAGCATATTGGGGGTATAGCCCCATCTTGACATCATATATCTCAATTTTCTTTTAAATAAATGCCGGGCAGTTTCGTTTGTAAAAAACTCCCAGGGCGATTCACAGGGTCCACCTAAATCAACATTATAAGGATTTTCAGGCCAATCGTAATAGCTTGTACTCTGAAAACTCAGCTCACTGGAAATGGATGGTGCAAGCATGATGTAAATTTCTTTTTGGATGCATTGATCAAAAACCCAGTCCAGTGCAAAAGCTTGTTTCTGGCGGTTTGTGTAATTACCTAAGCCGGAAGTATTCCATTCCAGTCCAAAGTACCAGGGAGCCATAACAATTTTCGCCAGGTTTGCGCCATAAATTTCCAAACTATCGGTCCATCTTCCATAACCTTCAAAGCCACAAGCGAACCCATCCCAGGCAAGATTTTCTCCCACCGGGAAAAAGAAATCCCCATCAGCAAAAAACAAATACTTATCATTGAGCGGTAAAAACGGCAATGAGGCAGAATTTTTCATAGTTATAAACATTGGATACCTGAGTAGTGATGCCGGCATTGATTTCAAACTTCTCAAATTTTCCAATTGTTTCGGCGCTAATTACAACACTGTCGAATAGCGGCTGGGAATTCATATCCATCGAAACAAAACCTGCCTGGAAAATGAGCAAAATGCTTAACATTCTTATTCTGAAAGACAACACCTGCTTTTTCATAAACTATAAAAGGTAAAAAATAAAGATAAGAAAAAGTTCATCAGGTCATTAAGCCACGTCCGGATTTATTAATTTTATTATCCTTGCTAAAATCCACAATCAGCTTATCAAGAATACCATTGATAAAAATCCTGCTTTTGGGAGTACTGAAAAGTTTTGCAATTTCGATATATTCATTCAGGGTAACCTTAACCGGAATGGAAGGAAATTCAAGCAATTCAGTAATTGCCATTTTCAGGATAAGCATATCCATAGCAGCAATCCTTTCGATTTCCCAATTTTGTGTTCGTGCATCAATTAAACCTTCATAATATTTATTATGAATGATGACTTTATGAAACAGTTTAATAATGTATTCCCTGTCTTCATTTTTTCCATTGTCATCAAAATCAAAAACAACAGGAAGCTCAGTAAATTCATTCCAATTGTTATTCATTGACCGGATGGTTTTCAATACCAGCCAAATTGCAACGAAATAA
>CAZTAW010000017.1:0-25887 GCA_964611705.1 uncultured Bacteroidales bacterium | reverse complement strand
AACCGGTCCGCGAAAGGATTTTTTGCGTACAAATACCGATCTCAGAATAATGAATTTGCCTAACTCTGCCATAAAGGCAATCAATACAAATCCATAGAAGGCGGTTCTTTTGAGGTTTCGCAGGTCATCCAGATTTGTTGCTTCTGCAATTAATTGACCTGCTATAACAAGAACAATACTTATTATCCCTAGTAAAAACGCCTGTAAAATATAGCGGTTTGTTTTTACCTTAAACCGGTAATTCATGTAGCCCAGTATGAGTATGGCTACTACCGGGGCAATAAAGTATGATAAAATCTTAATACTTGGCATTGTCAGTTAGGTTATGGTTTTGACTTCAAATATACTAAAAGTTTGTAGTTTTACAATAAGAATTTTGCATATGAATAAAAATTAATCTTTTAAATACTTTTTTAACATTGAGGGGAGTAGTTATAAAAACCACGGGTAACATTTATAAAGTAAGACATGATGATGGGCAAATTTATGATTGTATTATCAAAGGAGCATTCAGGATCAAGGGAATCAAAACCACAAATCCTGCCACTGTTGGTGATCAGGTGGAGTTCGAGTGTCGCAATCGGGAAGATAACTGTTTGATTTATAAAATTTTACCAAGAAACAATTACATTGTCAGAAAGTCTACAAAGCTATCGAAGATTTCGCACATCATTGCAGCCAATATTGATCAGGCAATACTGGTTGTTACACTTACCAAACCAAGAACTTCCACAGGTTTTGTTGACAGGTATCTTACTACAACAGAAGCCTATCATATACCGGCAAAAATTATTTTTAACAAGACGGATATTTACGGAAAAAAAGAGCTGGAATTGCTTAATTCAATGATTAAAACATACCAGCAGGCCAATTACGAAACACTGGGTATTTCAGCCAAAACCGGAAAAAATATTATTAAGGTTAAAGAATGGCTATGCGGAAAAATAAGCCTGATCTCCGGTCATTCGGGTGTAGGAAAATCAACAATAATCAATAAATTGGAGCCCGGGCTTGATTTGAAAACCGATGAAATTTCAACGGTTCACCAAAAGGGTAAACATATAACCACATTTACTGAAATGCATAAACTCTCTTTTGGCGGTTTTATTATTGATACACCCGGTATAAAGGAATTTGGTTTGCGGGATTTTGTAAGGGAAGAAGTAGCAGAAAGATTTCCTGAATTCAGAAGAATAATGCACAATTGTAAATTTAGTAATTGCACCCATGTGCATGAACCCGGGTGCGCAGTTAAAAAAGCAGTTGAATCGGGTGAAATTAGCTCTTCAAGATACAATAACTATCTTCGTATTCTGAATGATGATTATTTTGATGAGAATGAATGGGATTTAAGATAAAAACAAACAGCTATGATTGCCAAACAATTGATGACGAACAATATCATTCCTTTAAAAACATCCGATACAGGAACCACAGCACTAAGCTGGATGGATGACTACCGACTTACTCATCTGCCCATTGTTAATAATGTTGAATTTTTGGGCTTGATCTCAGAAAAGGATATATATGAGATGAATGATTATGATTCCCCCCTTGGAAATCATAAGCTTACCTTAAGCAAGCCATATGTAGATGAATATCAGCATATCTTTGACGTGATTTGCCTGCTTGCAGAACATAAGCTTACCATGGTTCCTGTTTTGAATGAAAAAAAAGAATACCTGGGTTCAATTACCAATGCCGATCTCATTGAGAGCTTCTCAAAAATAGCGTCAGTGAATAATCCCGGCGGAATTATTGTTTTGGAAATAAGCGTGAATGATTATGCCCTTTCTGAAATCGCCCGCATCATGGAATCGCATGATGCCAAGGTGCTGAGCTTGTTTATAACCTCACACACCGATTCTACCAAAATGGAGCTAACCATAAAGATTAACAGGATTGATCTTGCATCCATCATCAATAGTTTCAACAGATATGATTATGTTGTGAAAGCTTCTTATTCCGAAAAAGAAGATAAAGACGACCTGCAAGACCGGTTTGATTCGTTTATGAAATACATGAATATCTGATTATGAAAAGTTCTGCAGCTATAATAAGCGGGCTTTTGATAATGGTGATTTGTCATGATCTTTTTTCGGATGTAATGCAAACGAAAAATGAAAATTCTGAAAAGTTTGTTATCCATACTATTAAATTTAAGGGAAATAAGATTACCAAAGATTTTATTTTATACAGGGAATTGAAAGTGAAGAAAGGAGATACCTTAACTTTTGAAAGACTCAACAGTCTTTTGAGGCAATCCAAAGAAAATTTGCTTAACACTTCACTGTTTAATTTCGTAACAACTCACATTGATACGCTAAGTCATCAGGCAGGATACTATCACGCCAATGTGATTTTTGATGTAATTGAAAGATGGTATATCTGGCCTTTCCCGATATTTGAATTTGCCGATCGCAACTTCAATGCCTGGTGGAAGGATAAGGATTTCTCGAAAGTTAATTATGGTATCTACCTAATATTGGATAATTTTCGCGGCAGAAAAGAAAAATTAAAAATACTAACCCGCTTCGGCTATGATGAAAAATACCAATTGTTTTATGAAATTCCTTACATTAACAAAAAGCAAACCATCGGACTGGGTTTTGGGTTTGATTTTGCACAAAATCATGAGATATCATACAAAAGTGTAAACAATAAACTTGAATTTTTCAAGGCAGAAGATTTTTACCCGAAAAGACATTTCAAACTAACAACCGAAGTTATTTTCAGACCTGATATTCAGAATACATACCGGTTTGAACTTGGTGGCAACAGGATCAATATATCCGACACAATCGTAAAGCTAAATCCAAACTACACTGTTAATAATGAAACCCGCATCAGCTATTTCTCAATTTTTTTTAAGTATAAGAGTGATTTTCGGGATTTTGTTTATTATCCGCTTAACGGGTATTACTTTGATGTGATCATGAATAAGTACGGTTTGGGTTTGCATCGCAAAAATGATGTTGATGTTTTCACCATTCAGTCCACTTTCAGAAAATACCAGAAGTTGTCGCATAGGCTATATTTTGCTTCTTTGCTCACAGCGCAATTTTCGTCAGGATCACGCATACCTTATTTTATCCAAAGCGGGTTGGGTTATGGCCGCTTATTTGCACGAGGATATGAATTGTATGTTATTGACGGGCAAAAATACGGTTTGTTCAGATCAAATCTGAAGTTTGCCATACTTCCTACCCAGGTATACAATATCAATTTTATAAAAACCGAAAGATTCAGCAAGATCCATATTGCATTGTATCTCAACCTGTTTTTTGATGCAGCTTATGTAAGCGATAAATATAATTTTGATAACAATCATCTGGCAAATCAATTTATTTATGGAACCGGTATAGGTCTTGACCTGGTATCTTATTATGATATCGTTCTGCGCGTTGAATTATCAAAGAATAAGCAAAACGAAACCGGGGTTTTTGTTCATTTCATGGCACCCATATAGCTTTCTCCTTAATAAATGTTAAATTTTCATATGAGTATGTAATTATTTTTGTAATCTTGCATAAAATTAAAACAAAATCTATTTGCCTGATTGAATGAGAATTGCATTATTTGGAAAAACGATTTCTGAGGAAGATGCACCATGTATTCAGCATTTACTCAAAAAGCTTGAAAAGATAGAAGCTGAGATTGTAGTATATGAGTCATTCTTTAAAAATATTTCTCCTTATGTTGAATTCAATAAGGGGGGTGATATTTTCAACTCTCATCATGAAATCAGGGACAAGATAGATTTTATGTTCTCAATTGGTGGTGATGGCACTTTTCTTGAAACACTTGATTTGGTTCGCGATTCCGGAATTCCAATCATGGGGATAAATATCGGCAGGTTAGGCTTTCTTTCGAGCATATCAAAAGATGAGATCAATTCTTCCATTGATGCCCTGTGTAATAAAATGTACAAGATAGAAGAGCGTGCCCTTTTAAAGGTAACCAAACCCAAAAAACTTTTCGGAGAACTTAATTATGCACTAAACGAGATTACAATCAGCCGTAAGGAATCAACCTCTTTGATTGTAATTCATGTATACATTGACGATACTTTTGTTAACAGTTATTGGGCTGATGGCCTGATCATATCAACGCCGACAGGTTCAACAGCATACTCACTCAGTAGCGGTGGACCCATTGTTACTCCGGGTTCGGAGAATTTCCTGGTAACACCCATTGCCACACACAATTTAACTGTCAGGCCTATCGTTATACGTGACGATAGTGTTATCCGTATTAAGGCAGAAGGCAGAGACAAGAATTTTTTCGTTAGTCTTGATTCGCGTTTTGAAACCATTGATAAAAATCAGGAATTGATCGTGGAAAAGGGAGATTACAAGATTAATCTTGTACAGATGAACAGAAAGGATTTCTTTACAACTATACGTGATAAATTAAACTGGGGACTGGATCGCAGAAATTAAAAGAAGAACTTATAAATGAAAAAGATACTCATATCAGTTATATTATTGTTTTCGATTGGTTTTGCCTCAAAAGCCCAGGAAATGGAAATCGGGTTTTTTGGAGGTGCTTCATATTACCTTGGAGATATAAACCCCGGCAAACATTTTTTACAAAGCAAGTCTGCTTTCGGAGCACTGGTGAGATATGATTTAAATACCCGCCTGGCTGTTCGCCTCAGTGCATTCAGGGGAAAGCTACAGGGAGATGATGATGTGATCAAGTTCAAAACAGACAGACACTTACATTTTAAGTCGAATGTAACAGACATCTCAGCTCAGTTTGAATTTAACTTTCTCCCATATTTCACCGGAAGTAAAATGAACTATGTTTCAACCTATATTTTTGTAGGGACTTCCGTGTTTTTCTTCAATCCAAAAGCAGATGGTGTTGAGCTAAGGGATATTGGCACCGAAGGCCAACTTGAGAATTTCGACGGAAGAAGTAAATACAGTCTTGTTGGATTTGCTATTCCTTTTGGTATTGGCGTGAAATACAGCTTGACGAAAAAAATTGGTATTGGTGTTGAATGGGGAATGCGAAAAACCTTCACGGATTATATTGACGACATAAGTACCACATACTATCTTAATGGACACGATATTGATCCTGCCAATATGGATGAAGTGCTTTCTGATCCCACCATGAGTAAATTACCTGAAATGCAAAGAGGCGATCCCGGAAACAACGACTGGTATTCGTTTGCAGGAATATATATTACTTATAAAATAGATTTGAGCGGAAAGACAAAATGCCTTGAATATCAGGGCTATGGGAGCTATTAAATAATCCGGTAAATGAGTCTGAAAGAAAGAATAGATACTGAAAAACTACCTCTACACATTGCCATTATCATGGATGGTAATGGGCGCTGGGCATTGAAACAGGGTGAAGACCGAACCTTTGGTCATCAGAATGGTGTTCAGTCAGTTCGTGAATCATCCGAAGCAGCCGCAGAACTGGGTGTTAAGTATCTTACCTTATATGCATTTTCAACAGAAAACTGGAAACGGCCCAAAGAAGAAATAGATGCCCTTATGCAATTGCTGGTGAAAACAATTGACCAGGAAATTCCGACATTAAACAAAAACAAAATCAGACTGAATGCAATCGGAGACTTGAACAGCCTGCCGGGTGCAAGTTGCAGACGCTTGCTTGAGGCCATTGAAGAAACTTCCGAAAACGACAGGATGACATTAACCCTGGCGCTGAGCTATAGTGCCCGCTGGGAAATTATTCGTGCGGTTAAAAACATTGCAGCAAAAGCAAAATCAGGAGAAATCAATCCTGATGACATCAATACCAAAACTTTTAATGCATTTTTAAATACTTCCGAAATTCCAGATCCTGAGTTGTTAGTGCGTACCAGCGGGGAATACCGGATCAGTAATTTTCTGCTCTGGCAAATAGCTTATTCCGAATTGTATTTTACACCCGTACTTTGGCCCGATTTCAGAAAAGAGGATCTGTACAAGGCAATTCTTGATTATCAATGCCGTGAAAGGCGATTTGGTAAAATTAGTGAACAATTAAAAAAGGCGTAGGACATACATGAATTTGAAAGAGGTAGATAAAAGAAAAACAATAAGACGGGCTTTATCAGTCGGCATTCTTGCATTGGTCATACTTGCTTATGTAAATCCTGTAAAAGGACAGGTGCAATTGGGAGAGGAACTTATTGATCTGGATTATGCCGATCCTAAAAAATATGAGATAGGTGGAATTACTGTTTCCGGTGATAAATATCTCGACCAGAATGTACTCATTATGCTTTCGGGTTTGAATATTGGTGATTTTGTTACCATTCCCGGAGAAGACCTGGGAAATGCCATTCGGAAACTTTGGAAGCAAGGATTGTTTGAAGACATTAAAATATCTGTGATTGCCCGGCAGGGAGATGTTGTTTTTTTAAATATTGATCTCCAGGAAAGACCCCGTCTCACGAAATTTTCCTTCAAGGGTATCAGAAGGGCGGAAGCCGATAATATCCGCGATGATATTAAATTAACCACCGGAGATGTTGTTACTGATAACCTTCTTATCAATACAAAAAATATCATCAAAAAACATTATCGTGGTAAAGGATATCTGGATTGCGAAATAGACATCAGGCAAATCAGGGATACATCAAGTGCAAACAGTGTACAGCTACAGATCAATGTAGATAAAAATAAAAAAGTAAGAATATACAGTATTGATATATACGGTAATGAGCACCTCAGCGATAATCGTATCAAAAATGTTTTTAAAAACACCAAGGAAAAAACATTACTTGACCCTTTCGAAGATATTGAAAGCCTTGTTTTTAATATGGCTGCCGAAGCGCTTCGTTTTCAGTTCGAGGAAATATTCGTTGTGCTGGGCAATTATATGGCCGATCATGTAAGGCTAAGAATATTTAAGGGATCGAAATATATTGAAGATAACTTTAAGGAAGATAAGCTCAGCCTGATAAACAAATACAATGAGCTGGGCTACCGGGATGCAAAAATTATTAAGGACTCCATTTACAGAAATCCTGACAACACGATGAGCATTGATATTTATGTGGATGAAGGTGATAAGTATTATTTCAGGAATATTAGCTGGGTTGGAAATACAAAGTATTCCGACGAAGAACTAAATCGTGTTTTAAAAATTGAAAAAGGTGACACGTACAATAATGATCTTCTTCAGCGAAACTTAAGCTTTAATCCCAGCGGTATGGATGTAAGCTCACTTTATCTTGATGATGGTTATTTGTTCTTTACCGCAACTCCGGTTGAAATTTTGGTTGAAAACGATTCAATTGATATAGAAATAAGAATACGAGAAGGCAAACAGGCACGCATAAACCGGGTTACTATCAAAGGGAACACGCGTACCAATGATCGTGTTGTGATGCGCGAAATGAGGACTCGTCCGGGTGAGTTGTTTAGCAGAAGTGATTTGATAAGAACACAAAGGGAACTTGCACAATTGCGTTATTTTGACCCTGAATCCATCTCACCGAGTGTAAATCCCGATCCTGCCTCCAGTACAGTTGATATTGAATATATTGTAGAAGAAACCTCGTCCGATCAGGTTGAGCTATCCGGTGGATGGGGATATGGAAGAGTTATCGGTACTTTGGGACTTTCATTTAATAATTTCTCTTTAAGAAATTTTTTCAAGAAAAATGCCTGGAGGCCAGTACCTACCGGTGATGGACAGAAATTAACGGTGCGCTTACAAACCTATGGCAAAGGCTATTTCAGTTATAGTTTCTCGTTTACCGAACCCTGGCTGGGGGGAAAAAAACCCAATAATTTCAGTATCTCATACTACCATTCATTATTTTCGAATGGAAGGCCCAGAGGGGATACCCTTCGGTCAGAGTTTAAAATTGATGGTATTTCATTTGGCCTTGGTAAACGCCTGATGTGGCCAGATGACTTCTTTAGCCTTTACCAGGGCATCAGTTTGCAAATGTACCAATTGAAAAACTACAGGGATATATTCTCCTTTGGCTCAGGTACGGGAACATTTAATAATTTTAACTACAGGATCACACTCAGCAGGAACTCATTAAGCCAGCCCATATATCCGCGCTACGGTTCGGAAGTTTCGCTATCGCTGGAGTTAACACCACCTTATTCTTTGTTCAGTAACAAAGATTATAGTGATATGTCGGAAAGCGAAAAGTTCAAGTGGATTGAATATCACAAATGGAAGTTCAAAGCCAACTGGTATACCGAAATTGCCAGCAAGCTTGTGTTAAGCGCCCGTACACAATTTGGTTTTCTTGGCCTATACAACAGAGCAATTGGCGTAACCCCCTTCGAAAGATTTTACCTCGGGGGAGATGGCCTTTCCGGATATAATAATCTGGATGGAAGGGAAATTATTGGTATGCGTGGTTATGCCAACGAAACAATTACACCGAATTATTACCAGGACAGGAATAAGGGAGGTACAATCTATACAAAATATACGCTGGAGTTGAGATATCCCTTATCACTTAATCCGAATGCTACGATATATGCAGCTGCTTTTCTGGAGGCCGGTAATGCCTGGCTGAATTTTGATCAGTTCGACCCCTTTGATGTGAAAAGAACAGCGGGATTCGGATTGCGTGTGTTCCTGCCGATGTTTGGTTTGCTTGGAATTGACTATGGATACGGTTTTGATGAAATTCCCGGTATTCCCAATGCGAATGGCGGTCAATGGCATTTCTCAATTAACCAGTCAATTGAATAATAAAATCCCTGATCAAATATAGATAGTTATTCTGGCAGGTTTTTTGTAATGCATAATAAAAAATATATAAAACGGAGGAAGTTGAAATGAAAAAAATTGCTTTAATATTAATTGTGTTAATTACATCTGTTGCCTTTGCAAGTGCACAGAAATATGGTTACGTTGATACGGAGTATATCATGAGTAACATTCCTGAATATAATGATGCCCAGACAATTCTGGATGATCTTTCAGTTAAATGGCAACAGGAAATTGAACAGAAACTTGCAGAAATTGACAGGCTGTATAAAGAATACCAGGCCGAATCAGTGTTGCTGCCCGAAGATGTTAAAAAACAACGTGAGGAAGAGATCATCAATAAGGAAAAAGAGGTAAAAAATCTTCAGAAAAAATATTTTGGAAAAGAAGGCGAGCTCTTTAAAAAACGCCAGGAGCTGGTTCAACCAATACAGGAAAAGGTATACAATGCCATTGAACAAATTTCAGTTACAAAAAATTATGATATGATCTTTGACAAAGCCGGTGGTTTGTCCATTTTATATGCTAATCCTAACCTTGACATCAGCGATGATGTGCTTGATGAAGTGGGGACAGTTATGCAAACTGTAAGAAGAGAAGATCGCAGAAAATAATATTATGCTGAATTAAGGATTTTTAACATGCCTGTATTACTTTATCTTAATTAATTTAATATCTTTGCCGGGCATTAAAAATATTAATACTATTAATTGACCATGAAAAAATTAGCAGGTATAATCGCAAGTTTAATGCTCATTGTAGCATTGTCAATCACAGCAAGTGCGCAAACAACTTTAAAACTTGGCCATGTTGATTCACAAAAACTATTAAGCATGATGCCGGGTAAAGATACAATTGATACCCAACTGCGTACTTACGAAAAAGAATTGAATCAAACTATTCAGGATATGTATGCTGAATACCAGAACAAGATTGCAAATTACCAGGAAAATGTTAACGCCTGGTCGGAATTGTTAAAATCAACCAAGGAGAAAGAAATTGCAGATCTTGAAAAACGTATCACCGATTTTCAGCAGAATGTAGAGTATGATTTTCAGGCTAAACGAGCTGAACTATACCAGCCCCTGCTTGATAAAGCAGAAAAAGCCATCAAGGAAGTTGCCCAGGAAAATGGTTACACCTATATCCTGGATTCCAGTGTGGGTACGTTGCTTTATTTTGAAAATGGCGATGATATCATGTCGCTGGTTAAAAGTAAGCTGGGCTTATAAAAGAAATTTTTAATGAATGAAAAACCTGTATACCGATCCGGAACAGGTTTGCAATAATTGATCTTATGCTCCAACCGGTATAACTACATCTAACAGAAAAATGCTTTGCATTTTTTGTAAGATTCAGTATATTTTAAAAAGCCGGTTTTTTTAATTTAAAGGATTTCGGCAACAATAAAAGTGCTACCGCCGATAAAGATCAAATCATTTGATCTTGCCTCCTGCCTGGCAGCTCCCAATGCCGAGGCCACTGTTTTAAATGATGTCCCTGTTAAATTGTATTTTAATGCTGTTTCCTGAAGCTCTTTCTGATCAAGTCCACGGGGTATATCTGCTTTACAGAAATAATATTCTGCATCATCAGGTAGTAGTTCAAGGATTTTATCAATTTGTTTGTCATTGACCAATCCCATTACAAAATGCAGTTTGCGATAGTTTATTGCACTAATTTGATTCAATATGTTTTTGATTCCTTCAGCATTATGCCCGATATCGCAAATGATGAGCGGATCATGGGATAGAACCTGCCAGCGTCCTTTTATACCGGTGTTCTCAATAATGTTAAAAATGCCTGATTGAATGTTTTCTGATGAGAGGGAGTATCCCTGATGGTTTAATACTTCAAAAGCCTGTATGGAAGTTATCAGATTTTTGAGCTGATACAATCCTGCAAGCGGCAGGCAGAGGTTCTCAAGAAAAGGCATTCCCTTTCTGTTAATACTGATTTTTCTGATTTTTTTGTTGTTTTCAGAAATGTCATCAACACTTTCAATGGCAAAATTCTGATCTGCAAAGTAGATATCCGAAAGGGTTAATTTTGCTTTTTCAAGAAAAATTGTATTGGTATCTTCCTGGTATTCGCCAATAACTACAGGAATATCCGGTTTGATAATTTCCGCTTTTTCCCTGGCGATTTTATCAAAAGAATCCCCTAAAAACTGCGTATGATCAAAGCTAATATTGGTAATTACGCTAAGTTCAGGAATGATCACATTGGTTGAATCCAGCCTTCCACCCATTCCCACTTCAATCACAGCGATATCAAGCTGTTGTTCTTCGAAATACTTAAAAGCCATGCCCACTGTCATCTCAAAAAAGGAAGGTTTTATTTTTTCGAAATCTGATCCGTACTTTTCAACAAAGGACACAACATAATCTTTTTCAATCATGTTCCCGTTGATCATGATCCTTTCCCGGAAATCTTTAAGATGAGGAGATGTGTACAGTCCGGTTTTTAATCCGCTTTCCTGCAAAACCGATGCGATCATGTGTGAAACCGAGCCCTTACCATTGGTACCTGCAATATGGATTGATCTGAATTTTTTATGAGGATCGTTTAAAACCTTAAGGATAGCATAGGTGTTGTTTAGGTCAGCTTTGTAAGCAGCAGCTCCCATGCGCTGAAACATAGGAAGCTGAGAATATAAATAGTCTAACGTTTGGGCATAGTTCATACAACAAAATTAGATGAATTTCCCTAAAAGAATCATGAAAAGTGAAACTTAAAAAAGTAAAGGCTTACTTGAGTTTGATAAAATTGTAAGTTATTGTACCGGTTTGTATTTCCGGTGCATTTGGATCGGGATTAAATTGTGCACGTAATGCAGCCGCTTCCGCTCTTCTTTTGAGTTCCGCGTCAGCAATCGTTGATCCTTTGGCGCCTGCGAGTGCTTTTGTTACCCGGCCGTTTCTGTCAACCCAAATTTGAACCACAATTTTCCCCTGCTCGTCAGAGTCGTAAGGTGGCTTGGGTACGCTACGGTAACCTCTTCCGCCAAGATCAACTGAAAATCCTTTTCCTTCACCACCTTTTCCTTCGTAATTATCAGATGTTGGGTCACCTAAGGGAGAACCCTGATTTCCTGATTCTTCTGTTTCACCTTCGCTTTCACCGGTACCTTCTTTGCTCTGTGATCCCTTGTAGAGGGCTTTTGGATTAACAACAGGTTCTTCTGCTTTTTCTTCTTCCGGTTCTTCTGTAATATTCTCTGTTTCCTGTTTTGTTTCCTGTTCTTTTTCTTTTATTTCAGGTTCCTTCTCCTTGACATCCGGCTCAACTTTGGGCTTTTCTTTCTCTTCGTCAGGTACATCTTTTAATTCCTCGGTTTCTTCAGGATTTTCAAGTGAAGGCGCTTCTTCGGTATCCTGTGTTATAATTTCTTCTTCTTCAATTTCCTGAACAATGGGCTCTTCCTGTGTGTCTTCGGGTATTATTTCTTCCACAACCTCTTCTTGTTTGATTTCCTCTTCTGCTTTTTCAGGAGGAGAAGTAGAAGCTTGCTGTGTTTCAGGTTCAATACCGGAACCTACATCGTCATAACCAAAATTCACAACAACACCTTCTTCTCCGGGGAGTGGAAGCGGTGTTGAAAGCCCCAGAAAAATCAAGGCAGCCAAAGCCAGTACATGCACTATGATAGTGCCAACAATGCCTTTTATTTTTTCTTTTTTATTGGTCATCACCTTTTAGGTCGGGTTGCTAAGATTACTTTGTATTTTTTATCGTATTTATCATTAATGTTGTTCACTGCATCTATCACATTTACAACATATTGTATGGGTACCGATTCGTCAGACCTTAGTACCACCGAAGCATTAACCTGCCCTCTTAGTTTTTCATCTATTCTGCGCTCGAGGGCATCAAGCGGAACATGGTCTTCATTAATATAATATCGCAAACGTTCATTGATATAAATGGTAACCGTTTGTTTGGCCATAGTTCTGCTGCTGCTTTGCGGTAACAAAAGTTTGATCGCATTGGGCGCAACAAGTGTTGATGTGAGCATGAAGAAGATCAGCAACAGAAAAACCAGGTCCGACATGGAAGCCATGCTGAACTGTACATTTCTTTTATTTCTTGTTTGAATTGCCATAGTGCTTTCTTATTTTGCCGGTTCATGTAAAAGATCCATAAACTCTGTTGCTCTTGCTTCAAGCTTGTATACAAGTTTTTCAACTCGTGCAACCAAAATATTGTAAAGAACATAGCCCAAAATACCTACGATCAATCCGGCTACGGTTGTTACCATGGCCTGGTAGATACCTGTTGACAACGTGTCAATTTCAATATTGTTGCCGGCCATTGACATATCGTAAAATGCTTTAATCATCCCAATAACTGTGCCTAAAAATCCAAGCATGGGTGAAGCCCCTGCAATGGTTGCCAGTCCTGCAATGTTTTTTTCAAGCCTTGACACCTCAAGCTTTCCCACATTTTCTATAGCTGCATTGATATCGTTAAGAGGTTTCCCTATCCTGGATATTCCTTTTTCGATCATCCGGGCGATAGGAGAATTGTTGCTTTTACATAATGCCTGTGCTGAGTCAATCTGTCCGTTATGAATAAAATCACGGATGTTGTTCATGAAGTTTTTATCCTCTTTGGAAGCTTTGCCGATTACCAAAAACCTTTCAACAAAAATGTAAATTGCAATGATGCTGAAAACCGCCAATATTGCGATGATCCATCCACCTTTCATTGCCAGGTCAAGCACGGAAACAGTTATTTCACCTTCTTCGCCTGTTGCAACATTGTTTGCCTGTAATAAAATAAAATTCAACATGTTCATTTAATTTTTAGGATAAAATTAGCGTATAATCTTCGGACCAAATTATTCAGATTTTGGTTTTGTCAACAACTCATTGTTAATACTATTAACTGTAAATTGCCCCAAATATTTCATTCTGTATACCGTAACTTTCTATATTCATTCAAAGCAATAAGATTTTGCAAAATATCAATGAGACAAAAGGCCGGTATTATCCTGTCTTTTTTATTTCCATAAGGAAAATATGTAATTTTGAAACACAAAAAATTATCCTTATGCGTAAATTAGTTTTTTTAGCTGTAATACTTGCTTTATTTAGTTCAGCCTGTCAGGATAGCAAAACGCCGTACGAATGCGTGGATCCCTTCATTGGAACAGATGGTCACGGGCATACTTTTCCGGGAGCTACATTGCCTTTCGGAATGGTACAGTTGAGCCCCGATACCAGAAAAGACAGTTGGGACGGATGCTCAGGTTATCATTATACCGATAAAAGTATATCAGGTTTTAGCTACACACATCTAAGCGGCACGGGTGTAGGCGATTACGGAGATTTCAGATTTATGCCTGCCGTGGGAAAACTACAAATGAACCCCGGCGATGCTGATAATCCGGAAAGTGGATACAGATCAAGGTTCAGTCATGACAATGAAGAAGCTATGCCTGGTTATTATGCCGTTGAGCTTGAAGACTATGATATAAAAGTTGAGCTAACCGTGACTGAGCGGGCAGGTTTTCAAAAATATATCTTTCCCGAAACCGATTCGGCTCATGTGATCATTGACCTGGTTGAAAGCATCACATCTGATAAGATTGAGTTTTTACAGGTGCAGGTTTTAAGCGATCAGGTGGTAACTGGTGTGCGACGCACGGATGGATGGGCTGATGACCAGCGTATTTTCTTTTACGCTGTTTTTTCAAAACCTTTTAAGGATTTTGGTGTGTTTTATGAGGGAAAAGAAAGAAAGACCAATGCAAAGGTATATGGAACCGATATTAAAGCCTGTGTTGATTTTAATTGCGAAAATGAGGAAGAAATCCTTGTTAAAGTCGGAATATCCTCAGTGAGCATAGAAGGTGCAAAACTTAATTTATTGCACGAGATTCCTGGTTGGGATTTTGAAAAGACCCGGAAAAAGGCAAAAGAAAAATGGGAAAAACAACTGGATAAGATCAGTGTGAAAGGAGATAATACCCTGAAAACCAATTTCTATACAGCTATGTATCATTCTTTCATAGCGCCGAATTTGTTTTCGGATATAAACGGAAAATACCGTGGACATGATATGCAAATACATGAGACCAAAGATCATGATATATACACGGTTTTTTCTCTCTGGGATACTTTCCGCGCAGCGCATCCTTTGTTTACACTTCTTGAGCAGGAAAGGAGCAATGATTTTATTAAAACGATGATTGATATCTATGATAAAAGCGGTTTGCTGCCGGTATGGGAACTGGCCGGAAATGAAACCAATTGCATGATAGGGTATCATTCAATACCGGTTATTGTTGATGCTTACTTTAAAGGGATCAGGGATTATGATATACGTCATGCCTATGATGCCATGCGAAAAAGCGCCCAGCAGGATGATTTCGGGATTTATTATTATAAAAAGTCTGGCTATATTCCGGCAGATAAAGAAGGTGAATCTGTTTCCAGGACCCTTGAATATGCTTATGATGATTGGTGCATCGCCCAAATAGCCAAAGACCTTGAGCGTGAAAAGGAATATGAAAGATATATCCGAAGAGCTCAAAATTATAAAAACATATTTGATAAAGAAAGTGGGTTTATGCGTGGGAAAAGCAACGGAACTTTTGTTGACCCTTTCGATCCTGCAGAAGTGAATTTTATGCTTACGGAAGCCAATACCTGGCAGTATAATTTCTTTGTTCCTCAGGATATTGGCGGATTAATGAATTTGATGGGCGGTAAAGAAAAATTTATTGAAAAGCTTGACGAAATGTTTGAAACTTCTGCTGAATTAAGCGGAAGGCATCAGCCGGATATCTCTGGTTTGATCGGACAATATGCACACGGAAATGAACCCAGTCATCATATGGCTTACCTGTATGATTATGCCGGGGTTCCCTGGAAAACCCAGGAAATGACTTACAAAATAATGTATGAACAATACAAAGATACTCCGGATGGTTTATGCGGTAACGAAGATTGCGGGCAAATGTCGGCCTGGTACGTTTTAAGCGCGATGGGTTTTTACCCGGTTACACCCGGCGATACCATTTATGCTATCGGAACACCAATATTTGAAGAGGTTGAAATTAATCTTGAAAATGGCAATAAATTCAGCATCAAAGCAAAAAATGTTTCGGAAAAGAACTTTTACATTCAGTCAGCAACACTGAATGGCGAAGATTATAATAAGTGTTATTTATCTCATTGGGATATCATGAAGGGTGGGGAATTGATTTTTGTGATGGGCAACAAACCAAACAAAAGCTGGGGAACAGGGAAAGGAAATTATCCCGTTTCGGAAATTAAAGACCATTTGATCATTCCGGTGCCTTATTTTACCGCTGAATCACATGCTTTTTATAACACAATGAAAATTGAAATGAAAGATATTCTTGAAGATGCGGATATTTTTTACACCACCGATGGAAGCGATCCCGACAAAACCTCCAGACTTTACACCAAACCTCTTATGATTACCAAAACAACCGAATTCAAAGCCAGGGCCTATCTGGATAGATATAAAGCAAGTAAAATTGCAAGGGCTAAGTTTATTAAACTCCCCGAAAACAGGAAAGTTGCCTTAAATGCCAACTACAGTTCTCAATACACAGGAGGTGGTGATATAGCTTTGATTGATGGCATAAGAGGAGGGCTTAATTACCGGGCATCAGGCTGGCAGGGATATCATGGAAATGATATGGAAACTGTGATTGATTTGGGTAAAGTGATGCCCGTTAAATCTGTTGCAGCAGGCTTTTTGCAGGATCAGCTCTCCTGGATTTTTATGCCGCAAAAAATGGATGTATATGTTTCGGTAAACGGAACTAATTTTAATCATGTCGGGACGGTTAGAAATATGGTTTCACACAAGTTGAATGAACCCGTCATCAGGGACTTCGAATTAAAAAATATAAATATCTCAGCCCGGTTTATAAGGGTTACTGCAACAAATATCGGTGAAAATCCTGAGTGGCACCGGAATTCCGGAGGTGCGTCCTGGATTTTTGTGGATGAGATTATCATTAACTTTTAACAAGCCGGGCTGACAATAAGTTGTTGTTGGAGATTAAAATTTAAATTATTTCTGTTTTTCCTCAAATTCTTTAATTAATTCCTCAGGCGTTTTTCCGAGGTTTTTTAATGACATTTCAGCATCGTCGGCAAAATCATCATCAGGGTATTTTTCAAGAAATTCTTCATAATACTTTCGGGCCTTTTCTATGTCATTCATATTGTTCTCATAAACAAATGCCTTAAGGAAAAGACATTGAGGCGCTTTTTCAAAATCCGGATAATCCTTCAATATCCTGTTGTAAATCTCAATTGATTTGCCTGATTCGAAAAGGTTCATGGAAATATCTGCTGCTTTAAAAAGGTATCCGGGGGTAAGTTCATCATCTTTAAAAAGATACGAATAGGCAATATAGTTATTTGTGAGATAAAATGCTTTGAGCCTGTCAATCCCGGATGATTGGTCAGAAAAGAGTTCCGCTTCAATTTCATTAATTCTTGAAGTCAATTCTTCTGCTGTAAAAGCCCGCTCGGGATAATGCATTTTGATCCTTTTATAAACATTGGCTGCCTCTGCCGGACCGGTATAATGCAATGATAGTTCGGCCGCTTTCTCCAAATAATCCGGTGTTAATGAATCATCAGGATTTTGATCTGCATATTCGATATAGGCATTGATCAGGTTTTCTGCTTTTGAGCTTTTTAATGAAACATCTGTTTCCTTGTTAAGCTCCTCTTCAATTGTTGCAAGATTGTCTGCTGGTTTTTGATTGTTCTGGCACGACAAAAGAAAAACAAAAACGGATACAATAAGTAAACTGATTTTTAATGTTTTCATAATTATTTAATTATTTAATTACTTTCTTTTTATTTTTTGCAAAGATCATCTTATAGGGCGGATCAATTTTGCCCGTCTCAATTTCCCTGAGTTTTCTTCGAAGTAATGTTCTTGTAAGGTTGCTCAGCCTGTCAACATATAAGATCCCTTCAAGATGGTCATATTCATGTTGCATGATCCTGGCAAGAATACCTTCATATTCTTCCTCATGAATATCGAAATTTTGATCGTAATATTTTATCCTGATTTTAGGCTTTCTCGAAACATATTCACTCAGGCCTGGCAGGCTCAGACAGGATTCTTTAAATACATCTTCTTCACCTGTTTTCTCAATGATTGCCGGATTGATAAAAACTTTCTTAAAATCTTTTGCTATTTCATGTTCTTCCGCGTAAGGGTAAGCATCAATGATAAAAAGACAAATGGACCGGTTTACCTGTGGGGCAGCCAGCCCAACTCCAGCAGTTTCGTACATGGTCGTGAACATGTCTTCAATAAACTCATTCAAGCCTTCGTAATCTTTATCAATTTCTTCTGCCTTTTTCTTTAATACCGGATGCCCATAAGCTGCAATTGGAAAAACCATAATATTACCTCTACATTCCTTTCATATAGTTCATGTATGATTGAAGAATTAAAGTAGCACTGATGCTGTCAATCAATTCTTTGTTTTGCCGGTCTTTCTTTTTTAAACCGGCTTCAATCATACTTTGCATTGCCATTTTTGAAGTAAAACGTTCATCAAAGCGATCAATTTTAATGCCGGGAAAAGTTTTCTTTAATTTCCTGACAAAAGGTTCGATAAACCTGGCAGATTCTGATTTTTGGTTGTTCATTTGCCGGGGTTCACCCACTACAATGCATTCAACATTTTCTTTTCCACAATATCTTTTTAAATAATTCACAATATCTTTTGAATGTACTGTTTCCAGTGCATTGGCCGTGATTTGGAGCTCGTCAGTTGCGGCGATGCCCACACGTTTTTGTCCGTAATCTATTGCTAAAATCCTGGCCATTTATTTAGAATTAATCCAAAACATAAATTTGTCACAAAATTATGAATTAGTTTTGTATCGGGCTAATTTTAATTACTTTTGAGATGTAGCTTTTACATTATGGAAGATTTGCAGAACACGATTGAGAAAGTCTGGGGAAATCGCGAATTGTTGAATGATGCGGATTATCAGCTTGCCATTCGCAGTGTAATTTCTTTATTGGATGAGGGGAAAATACGTGTTGCCGAAGCCATTTATGATGGTGAGAAATTGATTGAATGGAAACTCAACGACTGGGTTAAAAAAGCTGTTATCCTTTATTTTCCGATCCAAAGCATGAAGACATTGGAAGTTGGCCCATTTGAGTTTCATGACAAAATTACATTGAAGAAAAACTATCAGCAGCTTGGTGTTAGAGTTGTTCCGCATGCCATTGCCCGGTATGGGTCCTATCTGGCCAGGGGAGTGGTTATGATGCCATCTTATGTAAATATAGGTGCGTATGTTGATTCCGGAACAATGGTTGATACCTGGGCGACAGTAGGTTCCTGCGCGCAAATCGGTAAAAATGTGCATCTGAGCGGGGGAGTTGGTATCGGTGGTGTTCTTGAACCTGTTCAGGCCAAACCTGTTATTATTGAAGACAATTGTTTTATCGGTTCAAGATGCATCGTTGTTGAAGGTGTGCATATTAAAAAAGAAGCAGTTTTGGGTGCCAATGTTGTTATCACAAATTCAACACGGATCATAGATGTGACCTGCGGTGAACCACGCGAGATTAAAGGACATATCCCTGACAGGTCGGTTGTAATTCCGGGATCCTATCCGAAAAAATTCCCTGCCGGAGAATATAATGTTCCATGCGCACTCATAATCGGTGAAAGAAAAGAATCAACGGATTTAAAAACCTCCCTGAATGATGCATTGAGAGATTATGATGTGGTCGCTTAATTATTTGTTAAAATACGGATCACTAATGCAGGCATACCGAAATGCATCCATTTTTGTTAGGCTAAAATGATTTAAAACTTGAAGAAATTTCTCATCATACAAACAGCTTCAATCGGTGATGTAATCCTTGCAACTTCCGTTGTGGAAAAAGTCAATGATTCTTTCGGGGAGGTTAAAATTGATTTTTTATTAAAGAAAGGGACCGAAAGTCTTTTCAGGAAGCATCCTTTTATTGACGAGGTTTTTATTTGGGATAAATCCGAACGTAAATACAAAAATCTCTTCAACCTCATTCAACTGATCAGGCGAAAGAAGTATGATTATGTAATTAATATTCAGCGCTTTGCATCTTCGGGTTTGTTAACTGCTTTGTCAGGTGCCAAAAAGAAAATAGGTTTCAATAAAAATCCTTTTTCTGTTTTTTTCTCCAAAAGAGTTAAACATAAGATCAGGGGAAAAGAGAACATGCATGAAAAAGACAGAAATCTCCAACTGCTTGACTGGCTCGAAAATAAAAAAACACCGTCTGTTAAATTGTATCCTGCCCCGGAAGATTATGCGCTTGTTTCGCAATACAAAACGCATGCATACATTTGTATTGCACCGGCTTCACTATGGTTTACAAAGCAGTACCCTCCTGCTAAATGGATTGAATTTATCAGGATGCTTGACCAGGATTATTATCTCTATTTTCTGGGAAGTTCCGGTGATAAGCAACTCTGCGAGGAGATCATTACAAAGTCAGGTTATCCCAATTGTCTTAACCTGGCCGGAAAACTTTCATTTCTTCAAACAGCAACTCTTATGAGGGATGCCGTGATGAATTATACAAATGACTCCGCTCCGCAACACCTTGCCTCATCGGTAAATGCGCCGGTAACTACAATTTTTTGTTCAACAGTAGCAACCTTTGGGTTCGGTCCTTTGTCTGATAATTGTATGATTATAGAAACGGATGAAGATTTGAAATGCAGGCCGTGTGGTTTGCATGGGTTTAAAAAATGCCCTGAGAAGCATTTTAAGTGCGCTCATACAGTTGATAATCAGAAATTAATTGACAGGTTGAACGAATAAATGGAAGAAGAAATAAAAAAATCGGTTAAAGCTCTGAAATCAGGTAAGATCATTTTGTATCCTACTGATACGGTTTGGGGAATAGGTTGCAATGCAACAAGTTCAAAAGCAGTGGCGAAAATTTATAAGCTCAAAAAACGTATTGAAAACAAAAGCATGATCATTTTGATTGATGATGCCGCCAAGCTGAGAAATTACATGAAAATGGTCCCGCCCATTGCCATTGACCTGATCGAAAGTATTGACACACCACTAACCATTATTTACCCTGAGGCAAGAAATCTGGCAAAAAATGTTGTTGCCGAAGATAATTCAATCGGGATAAGGATCACCGGGAATGAATTCTGTAAAAGATTGGTTGCTGCTTTTGGAAAACCTATTGTTTCAACTTCTGCAAACCTGACGGGTGATCCGCCCCCCATTATTTTTAACCAAATATCAGAAGAGATCAAAAACGGAGTTGATCATATTGTTGAATTGTATCACAAGAAAATATCCGAATCCAAACCTTCAACCATTATTAAGCTTGAAGTTGATGGCGAATTCCGTGTAATCAGGGATTGATTTCTTAAATAGTTTACTTATCTTTATAAAAACTGTCGTATGAAAGTATCTTTTGTACAATTTCAGCCGTTGCTTGATAAACCTGATAAAACAATTGAAAACCTCAATGATATATTGCCAAAGGCTACTGATTCGGATTTGATTGTTTTACCTGAACTGGCAAATTCAGGATACAATTTCCGTTCTTTATCGCAGGCATACGATTTATCAGAAGAAATTGAAAACAGCCGGTTTATTAAATTCCTGGAAGTTTATAGCAAAGAAAACAATTGCTTTATCGTAAGCGGTATCAATGAAATGGAAAACGGATTACTATATAATTCCTCTGTTTTGATTAGCCCGGAAGGTATCAAAGGTAAATACAGAAAGATACATCTTTTTATGAGTGAAAAAGAATTTTTTCAGCCGGGTGATCTCGGACTACCTGTTTTTGATCTGGGCGAATTCAAGTTGGGGATGCTTATCTGCTTCGATTATCTGTTTCCTGAAATATGGCGTATCCTTGCTTTAAAAGGAGCGGATATTGTTTGCCATCCCTCAAATCTTGTTACGCCTTACGGAAAAAAAGTCGTGCCTTCACATTGTATTGTAAACAGGTTTTTTGCCATAACTGCAAATCGCATCGGAACGGAAGGAGCTATTAAATTTTCAGGAGGGTCAATTGTTTGTTCTCCTGAGGGTGAGGTTCTTATAAAGGGCCCGGATATGTCGGAAAGTGTTGGGGTTGTGGAAATAGATATCAAACAGGCACGAAACAAGTGGGTTACGGAGAAGAACCATGCCATTAACGACCGTCGTCCTGAACAGTATCAGGGTCTTATTTAGAAATTGCTATTTATAAGTGATTTAAATAAACAAAAGGTATTACTTTTGTGTTTTCATTACGAATAAAGATTTGATTTATTGATATGATCCAAAGAAAGAGACTTAAATTAAAGAGAGAAGATAAAAAGCTTACAATCAAAACCACAGAAAAAGCGGTTTTGAAGAAGTGGTATTATTTGTCAACTTTAGGCAGGCAACTGGATGAAAAAGCTCCCAATTACCTGAAACAGGCATTAGGCTGGTCATACCACGCTCCTTATGCAGGTCATGATGGAATTCAACTGGCGCTGGGACAGGTTTTTCGGCCAAAAACCGACCATCTTTTTCCTTATTACCGTGATATGCTTACAACCATCTCAGCAGGGTTAACTGCCGAAGAAATTATTCTGAATGGTCTTTCAAAAGCAGATGATATTGCAAGTGGTGGACGGCATATGTCGAACCATTTTGCCAAACCCGAGTGGAACATACACAATGTGTCGTCAGCAACCGGAAATCATGCACTGCATGCAGTCGGAGTTGGCCGTGCTCTTAAATATTATCAGTCCGAAGGAATATCCTATTGTTCGCTGGGCGAGTCGGCAATTTCGGAAGGGTATGTGTATGAGGCCATTAACGGCGCAAGCCGCGAAAAGTTACCTGTTGTGTTTGTAATACAGGATAACGGATTTGGAATATCCGTACCAAAGGAAGATCAAACGGCCAACCCAAGGGCAGCGGATAATTTCCTGGCTTTTAAAAACCTTGAAGTGATCTATTGTAATGGCAAAGATTTCTTTAATTCAATGAATGCCATGATCAAAGCTAAAATGATTATAGAAGAAAAAGGAGTTCCGGTTATCGTGCATGCAAATTGTATTCGCATTGGTTCACACTCCAATTCCGACAGGCAGGAATTATACAGAAGCCAGTACGAGCTGGATGAAGCCAAAGGCCTTGACCCGCTTGCCAAATTCAGGAAAAGGTTATTGTATTCAAATGTATTTACTCAAGAGGAACTTGCTGAAATTGATAAAGATGTTAAAAACGAAATTAAAAAGGCGCATAAAAAAGGCATAGCTGCAAAAAACCCTTCACCGGATAGTATTTTTGATTTTGTTTTGCCGGAACCGTATGTTTCGGAGAAATATCCTGATGGAATTGCGGATGGAAAAGGGGAGAAGAAGAAGTTAATAACAGCTTTGAATGAAACCCTCAAAAGTGAATTCAGGCACAACCCCGATACGTTTATTTGGGGTCAGGATATAGCCAACAAAGAAAAAGGGGGTGTTTTCAATGTTACCAAAGGTATGCAACAGGAGTTTGGTAAAGAAAGGGTTTTCAATGCGCCTATCGCTGAGGATTTTATAGTTGGAACAGCCAATGGCATGAGCCGTTTTGATGATAAGATACGTATTGTTGTTGAAGGTGCCGAGTTTGCTGATTACTTCTGGCCTGCTATGGAACAACTTGTTGAAACATCTCATGACTATTGGAGGAGCAACGGACAGTTTTCTCCAAATGTCACCATCCGGCTTGCTTCGGGAGGATACATCGGTGGGGGCCTTTATCACAGTCAGACCAATGAGGGCGCTTACACAATACTGCCCGGGTTACGGATTGTTTATCCCTCCTTTGCTGATGATGCTGCAGGTTTATTAAGAACCTCAATCAGATCCAAAGGGCCAACTATGTTTCTGGAACCCAAAGCTTTGTATAACAATCCGCTTGCTGCAACTCCCATACCTGATGATTTTGAAGTCCCTTTTGGGAAGGCAAGGATAAGAAGAGAAGGTAAGGATCTGAGCATTATCACTTATGGTAATACCACGCATATGAGTTTGAAAGTTGCTGAGCAACTGGCAAAAGAGAAAAACCGGGAAATTGAGGTGATTGATATCAGATCACTTGTACCTCTTGATAAGGAGACAATACTGAATTCCGTAAAAAAGACAAGCAGGGCATTGGTGGTTCATGAGGACAAAATATTTGGAGGCTTTGGCGGAGAACTGGCCTCCATGATCGGTGAAGATGCATTCCAATATTTGGATGCTCCTGTCAGACGCTTTGGAGCAACATATACCCCGGTGGGCTTCAATCAAATACTTGAAAAGGCAATTCTGCCTGATGTTGAAAAAATATTAAAAATTGCGAAAGCGCTCCTGGAATACTAATAAAATCAGTTTCCAGAGGATTTTAATTAACGTTTTTTAACAGGCTCACTGTAAAATCTAAATCGGGTTGCGCCGTTTTATTATAACTTTGAAACTTAATCAAGTAAAAATCATTAAGAAATGAAAAAGGGATTCTTATTATTCAGTACGTTTATTCTGTTTTTTTTAATATCAATAATAAATCCGTTACAAACGGTAAATGCCCAGAAGCAGGACCCCAACCAACATCTGAAGAATTTTATTGCTGCAATGCAATACATCCGTTATGCTTATGTTGATAGCATTGATGAAGGTGACTTAATAGAAAATGCCATCGTTGAAACTTTAAAAGAGTTAGACCCGCATTCAGCTTATATTCCTGCAGAGGAGCTGCAAAAAGCCAACGAACCACTTGAAGGAAGTTTTGAAGGAGTTGGCATTACCTTTCAGGTATATAATGATACCATACAGGTTATTGCTCCCATTCCGGGCGGACCTTCTGAAAAGGTTGGCGTACGACCGGGTGACAAGATTGTGAAAATTGACGGTGAAAAATCAACAGGTGAAAAGATTAACAACCAGTACGTTTTTGATCATTTACGAGGTGAAAAGGGAACCACGGTAGAAATGACTGTTTACCGGGGTTCGAGTGACAGGGTAATTGATTTTACAATCGTTAGGGATGAAATACCAATTAATAGTATTGATGCGGTTTTTATGGCAGCACCGGAAATAGGCTTTATTAAGTTGAATCGTTTCTCAAAAAAATCGGTTGAAGAATTTCAGGAAGCGATCTCTGAATTGAAATCGAAAGGAATGAAGAAACTCATTCTTGATCTGCGCGGTAATCCGGGTGGATATATGTTTCCGGGAATTGAGCTTGCCGATGAATTCATAAAAAACGGAAAGCTGCTTTTATATACCGAAGGATTGAAAAGCCCTGTACAGCGGTTTTTTTCACATTCCGGTGGTTCTTTTGAAGAGGGCGAGCTGGTGATACTTATCAATGAAGGCTCTGCTTCTTCAAGCGAGATTGTAGCAGGGGCAATTCAGGATTGGGATCGCGGAATTATTCTTGGCAGAAGGTCGTTTGGTAAAGGTTTGGTTCAAAAGTCCTTCCAGTTGCCTGACGGATCCGTGATCCGTTTGACGACAGCGCGATATCATACACCAACAGGCCGTTGTATTCAAAAACCCTACGACAGTGGATTAGAGGATTATTATCTGGATATCTATAATCGTTTAAAAGGCGGAGAACTCGTTAACCCTGACAGCATCAATTTCCCGGATTCCCTGAAATATTATACACCGAACAAAAGGCTTGTGTATGGTGGTGGAGGTATCATGCCCGATATGTTCATTCCCTGGGATTCGACCGAGATTACAGATTATTTTGTTGACCTGGTGCGGAAAGGAGTTTTTAACAGTTTTGTCATGGATTACGTTGACGACAACAGGCCAAAACTGCTCAGAAAATATCCCGGACTTAAGGATTTCAAGGAAAATTTTGTCATCAGCCAGGAACTCTATGATGATTTTACAGAGAGAGCCAAAGAAGAAAAGATTGAAATGAAAGAAGATCAGATAGAGAAATCCAGAAAACTGATTGATTACCGTATTAAAGCATTAATAGCCCGAAACCTCTGGGATGTAAGCGCCTTTTACGAAATTATTTCGGATATTGATGATGAATACATCAAAGCTATAGAAATACTTGAAAATTCATACATGTATAGTAAGTATTGCGAAAAATAGGCTAATCAAAAAAGCGCGGCGATTTAAGTACAGCATTTCCCTTGCTT
>CAZTAW010000016.1:0-26998 GCA_964611705.1 uncultured Bacteroidales bacterium | reverse complement strand
GAAAAAATTAAGTTTTAGAATGTTGATGCTGCTGATGGCGGCAAGTATGTTGGTGGTAACATCATGTAAAGATGACGATGATGACGATCCGCAACCACAACCCACACCGGATGATAAAGTAGTAGTTGTTGCAGAAAACATTAATGCAAATACGACCTGGGAAAAAGGAAAAACTTACATCCTTGCCGGACGTATTACTGTGCTTGATGGAGCAACTCTCACCATTCAGCCCGGTGTTATCATTAAAGGACAGGCAGGTACAGGAGCCAATGCCACTGCATTACTAGTTGCCCGTGGCGGAAAACTCATGGCCGAAGGTACCGAAGCCGAACCCATTATTTTTACCTCTGTAGCTGACGAGATTGAACCGGGACAGATTGTTAGTCCTAACCTCGATCCCGATATTAACGGATTGTGGGGTGGTGTTATCCTTTGTGGTAAAGCCCGCATTTCTGCTTCAAACGAAAGCGGCGATGTAAGCGAGGTACAAATTGAAGGAATTCCCACTTCAGACCAGAATGGCCTTTATGGTGGAAACGATGATGCTGACAATTCAGGCGTATTGAAGTATATATCCATACGTCATGGTGGTGCAAACATTGGCGCGGGTAACGAAATAAACGGCCTTACACTTGGTGGCATTGGATCGGGAACAGTTATTGAAAACATTGAAATCGTTGCCAATCAGGACGATGGTGTTGAGTGGTTTGGCGGCACTGTAAATGTAAAGAACGTTGTTTCCTGGAATGTTGGTGATGACGGTATTGACACAGACCAATCATGGGCCGGAACACTTGATAATTTTGTTGTTGTAACCCCCAGCGGACATAGTTTTGAACTTGATGGTCCGGAAGGATCCTATGAAGCAGGACAAACGATAAAAAACGGAAGCATTATTTGCTCTAATGAAGATCAGGGATTGTATTCCAAAGATCTTATCAATGTTGATGATAATTCAATCGTAAATCTTGAAAACCTGTATTTTACAAGCGTTGTTGAAGGACAAAAGATCAACCGTGTTACCGCTGCAGGTGTTACTTTTACCGATATTATGATCAATGTGCCTGAGGCTGAACTTCCCGAACATGTGAATGGTGAGGTACCAGCAGGCGTAACAGCAGGTGGATCATCACAAGCTGATCTTTCAGGACTATCTTGGACCTGGGCATCAAAAGCAGGCGCTTTTTCTGCTCTTTAATAGAAATATAATTATAGACAATGATAAATCAAGAAACAGGCTTGCATCAAAAACACAAGTCTGTTTCTTATTTTAAATATTAAACAAGCATGAAACAATTCTTTTTTGTGGTATTATGGATGTTGGGTACATCTGCCTTTGCACAAAACGGTGTAATACGGGGAACAATATATGATGAGGAAACGGGCGAAACACTGGTTGGAGTTAATGTACTTATCAAGGGCAGCAATACAGGAACGATAAGTGACCTGGATGGAAAATTCTCTATTGAACTGGAGGATGGTATTTACGATTTGCAATTGTCCTATATATCTTACCAGCCATTGTTAATTCAGGATCTGAAGGTGATACCGAATGAAGTTACATTGCTGGAAAACTTATATTTAAAAGAAAGCTCGATCGAACTTGCAGAAGTTGTAATTACAGCAGAAGCAGCAAGAAGCTCAGAAGCTGCCCTTATAACCATAAAAAAGAAATCCACTTCCATATTGGATGGCATTTCCGCATCGCGAATAAAACTTACCGGCGATGGCACTGCTGTTGATGCGGCAAAAAGAGTAACAGGGGTTTCTGTTGAAGACGGAAAATATATTTACGTAAGAGGGCTTGGAGACCGCTATACAAAAATAACCCTCAATCATGTTGATATTCCCGGACTTGATCCCGACAAGAACAGCCTGCAAATGGATATATTCCCTACAAACCTAATTGATAATATCACTGTTAAAAAGAATTTTACTGCTGATCAGCCTGCCGATTTTACAGGCGGAATACTCAATGTGGAAACCAAAGATTTTCCTGACAGCAAAATAAGTAGTTTTTCGCTTGGAATTGGCTACAACCCCCAGTCTAACCTGAATAAAAACTATTTAACGTATGATGGAAGTTCAACAGATTTCCTGGGTTTTGATGATGGTACAAGAGCTTTGCCTCAGGGTGCCGGTTCATCTATTATCCCAACACCCATCAGCGGCGCCTCCGATGAGGAAGTTTCAAAATTTATACAAAGTTTCAACCCTGAATTGGCTGCTAAAAAACAAAGAAGCTTTTTAGATTTTAGCTTTGGTTTTTCTTATGGAGATCAAAAAATGCTTAATTCAGAGAAGTCCAAAGAAAAGGATGCCAAACTGGGCTACATCTTCTCACTTTCGTATAAACAAGACTATAAGTTTTATGATGATGTGATTTATGGTGAATACCAGCGCTATATTGATCCCGATCGTTATGAAATGCGCTATGCCACCATACAAAACGGGCAATTGGGTGAGAACGAAGTGCTTCTGGGCCTGCTTGGTGGTGTTGCATATAAAACCAAAAACAACAAGTATAAAATAAATCTCATGCGATTGCAAAGCGGTACAAGCCGTGCAGGGAAATTTTTTATCGATAATGACGGTGAAGCCGTTGGACAGTCAGGTTACCTGGCTATTTCAGATAATCTCGAATACAATGAAAGGTCATTAACAAATCTCTTAATCAGCGGAAGGCATATCCCCAAAAACCCATCCTGGTTGATTGACTGGCGCATTTCCCCCACCTACTCAACATCTAACGACCCCGACATACGTAAAACGGCTTTTACTTTAAGCGATATAGACACCATGTTCATGGCCGGTGCGGGAGGCAATCCCACAAGGATATGGAGGACCTTGCAGGAATTGAACACAACTGCCAAAATAGATATTACAAAAGAAATTAACTTGTTGAATAATGACGCCAAAATCAAATTTGGTGTCAGTCATAATTTCAAATTCAGAGAATATGAAATTCTCTTTTACGATATTCAATTCTTTGCAAATCAATCCTGGCCAAATCCTGACCCTGCCAGCGTACTTGACCCGGTCAACATCTATCCCAACAAACCAAACAGTATCTACTACCAATCGGGCAATAACGATCCAAACCCCAATGCATACAAATCAAATGTAAACAACCTGGCTGCTTATGCCTCGGTGGAATTTTTGCCTTTGCCTCTATTAAAAACAATTTTTGGACTCAGGCTTGAAAACTATGTTCAAAGGCATACCGGACGGGATCAAACCTATGCAAGCGGAGATATTAAAAACGGAAAAAATCTTGATAATGACATCGTCCTGGACGCAACAGATCTCTTTCCTTCGATTAACCTGATCTATGCACTAACTGACGAAATGAATTTGCGTACAGGATTTGCACGCACGATTGCCCGTCCTTCTTTCAAGGAACTTTCGTTTGCACAAATTCTCGATCCAATATCGCACAGAATTTTTAACGGAAGTCTTTTTACTTATCCAAACTGGGATGGAAACTTAAAAGAAACCAGGATCAATAACTTTGACCTGCGCTGGGAATGGTTTGCAAAAAGAAGGCAAATGCTTTCGTTTAGCGCATTTTATAAAAGCTTCGATGATCCAATAGAACTCGTCAGAATCCCTGAACAACAAACCAGTACCGAATACCAGCCCAGAAATGTTGGAGACGGACAACTATATGGCCTGGAAATTGAATTCAATAAGGACTTTGGTTTTATCTCCAATAATCTTGAAAAGCTGAATCTATACGGCAATTTTACTTATGTTTATTCCATCATTAGTATGACTGAAACTGAATTCAACTCAAGAAAAACTTACGAAAAAGCAGGAGAAACCATTGAGGATAAACGTGATATGGCCGGCCAGTCTCCCTACGTGATTAATTTAGGCATCACCTATCGTGATATTGAAAAAGGGCTTTCCACAGGTTTCTTTTACAATGTGAAAGGATCAACCCTGTATATTGTTGGAGGGGGCTTGTTTCCGGACATTTACATTGAACCCTTTAACAGTTTGAACTTTAGTTTCAACAAAAGTATTGGCAAAAACAAAAAAACCAATATTGATTTCAAAGCATCAAATCTATTGGCGGAAAAAATGGAATCTTATTATAAATCCTTTGGTGCAAAGGATCAATATTTCCATAGCCTGAATCCCGGAAGAACATTCAGCATTGGGATCAGTCACCGGTTTTAGTGGCAAGTATAATTCACCCGGTGACTGAAGTCGCCGGGTGAATATTGCCGGATTACCGGAAGGAAATGTTCATTTCTTTCAGGAAGATCAAGGATAAAGCCGGCAGATGCTCCATGTATGCTTGTTCAACATATATGATATCCTGTCGTGCAAACGATCCTCCCTCCCCTGCCAGAATTCAAAATAATCGGGAATTACCAGGAATCCTCCCCAAAAATCAGGTCTCTTGATCTTTCCCGGATTTTGCTCTTCAAATGCTTTAAACCTCTTCTCCAGAAAAGCTCTGGAAGACAATTCCGTGCTTTGTTTTGAAATATTGGCACTGATCTGGCTTTTGCGGGGACGGGATTCAAAATAAGTATCAGCTTGTTTTGTGTTGAGTTTTTTGGCCATTACTTCAATCCGCACCTGGCGTTCAAGTTCTTTCCAGAAAAACAAAAGGGAAACCTGTGGATTTTCAGCTATTTCTTTCGCCTTGCGACTTTCATAATTAGAATAAAAAACAAAACCCTGTTCATTGTATTCTTTCAGGAGAACAATACGTGCAGATGGCTTTCCACTTTTATCACTGCTAACCAGTGTCATGGAAGCAGGGTGTGGTATCTCTGCATCCAAAACCTCCATCATCCATTGCTCAAATTGCTGAATGGGATCATTGCTGGCTGCGTCTTTACTCAGCTTTCCGCTGATGTATTCCTCCCTGATATGCCGCAGATCTTTCATATGTTATGTTTCTGCAAAGATAAAAAGATATAGCTTATTTGGAGTTGTTCTATATAATGTAATTGGTTATTGGGTATTGGACATTTGTAATGTCAGCAGTCTGTGTCCCTAAGACCAATGACTATTGACAGTTGTCAATTGACTACTGACAAATGACTATTGACCAGTGACTAACTTTTCTCTTTTGCCACTTTCGCAGGCTTATTCGATTTGGTGATCTTAATAATGATATCTTTTTTACGGCCATCGTAATCTACCTTTATTTCATCTCCATGTTTAAGTTTTGTTTTGATGATCTCTTCTGCCAGAGAATCTTCAATGTATTTCTGGATGGCACGTTTTAGCGGCCTGGCACCGAATTGTTCATCCCAGCCTTTTTCCAGAACATAATCTTTGGCTTTATCCGTAATTGAAATGGTATGTCCAAGCTTTGCTATTCTTTCATAGAGATGCTTCAATTCAACTTCTATGATTTTATGAATAGCATCCCTGTCTAATGGTTCAAAGATAATAACATCATCAACCCTGTTCAGGAATTCAGGGGCAAAGGCCCTTTTTAATGCATTTTCTATCACACCCTGGGCATAATTTGCCTTTGCCGAACGCTTGGCGGTTGTATTGAATCCAACACCCTGTCCAAAGTCTTTCAATTGCCTTGAACCGATATTGGATGTCATGATGATGATGGTATTTTTAAAATCTACTTTTCGCCCATAGCTATCCGTAAGCAAACCATCATCCATAACCTGAAGCAGAAGGTGAAATACGTCGGGATGTGCTTTTTCTATCTCATCCAGTAAAATGATGGAGTAAGGCTTACGTCTTACTTTTTCGGTCAGTTGGCCACCTTCTTCATAGCCAACATATCCCGGAGGTGCACCCACCAACCTTGAAACAGCAAATTTCTCCATGTATTCACTCATATCAACACGCACGAGTGCATCTTCCGTATCGAACAAATATTTGGCCAGCACTTTCGCCAGGTATGTTTTACCAACTCCGGTTGGTCCTAAAAAGATAAAAGATCCAATGGGTTTTTTAGGGTCTTTCAGTCCTGCCCGGTTTCTTCTGATGGCCTTTACAACTTTCTTGATTGCATTTTCCTGCCCGATAACGCTTGTTTGCAATTCCTGTTCCATATTCAGTAAACGAACACTTTCATTTTGTGCAATTCGCTGAACCGGCACACCGGTCATCATGGCAACAACTTCTGCAACATTTTCTTCATTTACGGTTTCCCTGTGGATTTTTGCTTCTTCTTCCCATCTTCTTTTTGCAGCTTCAAGCTGTTGCTGCATGCGTCTTTCATGATCCCTGTATTCGGCTGCCTCTTCAAATTTCTGGCTATTGATAGCTGTGGTTTTTTTGTTATGTGTCTCCTCTATCTGATTTTCGATATTTATGATCTCTGCCGGAACGTGTATATTTGTTATATGCACACGGCTTCCTGCCTCGTCCATTGCATCAATGGCTTTGTCGGGAAGATAGCGGTCTGACATGTACCTGTTGGTAAGAGAAACGCAGGCCTCAATGGCATCAGGAGTATAGTTAACAAGGTGATGGTCTTCATATTTCTCCTTGATGTTGTTGAGGATTTCTTTGGTCTCATCAGATGTTGTCGGATCAACGAGTACTTTCTGGAACCGTCTTTCCAAAGCACCGTCTTTTTCAATATATTGGCGGTATTCATCCAGGGTCGTTGCTCCTATACATTGAATTTCGCCACGGGCAAGAGCCGGTTTGAACATATTGGATGCATCAAGCGATCCTGATGCATTTCCAGCACCTACAATGGTATGCAACTCATCAATAAACAAGATAATATCCGGATTTTTTTCAAGCTCATTGAGTACGGCTTTCATTCTTTCTTCGAACTGACCGCGATACTTGGTTCCGGCAACAAGCGAAGCCAGGTCAAGTGAAATAATTCTTTTGTTGAACAATGCCCTTGATACTTTTCTTTCAACGATGCGAATTGCTAATCCCTCTGCAATAGCAGATTTGCCAACACCCGGCTCTCCGATCAAAATGGGATTGTTTTTCTTGCGCCGGCTGAGTACCTGTGCAATTCGCTCCAATTCTTTTTCGCGCCCCACGATAGGATCCAGGCGGTTTTCTTCAGCCAGCTTTGTTATATCCCTGCCAAAATTATCAAGTACGGGGGTTTTGGATTTTGTATCGGATATTTTTTTAACATTACCGCTAAATGGCTTTCCTTCGTCCATGTCATCTGCCATATCACCATGTAATCCGTTCTTGGGTTGTATGATGCTGTCGTCGTTATTTGCTAACATAGTCTTTAATTCCTCCTTTATACTTTCATAATCAATTCCGCGTTTCCGGAATGATTTTGTTACAAGATTGTCTTCATCCTTTAGTATTGCCAGAAGAAGATGTTCTGTTCCGATTAACTCGCTATTGAAAAGCTTGGCTTCAAGGTATGTGATCTTGAGCGCCCTTTCCGCCTGTTTTACCAATGGCAAATTATCGGTTTTTTTAGCAGGCTTTTCAGGGTTTTTAACAGCTTGCTCAATAGTCCTTTTTATTTGATCAAGTTCTATGCCGAAGTACATAAGCAATTGAATGGCTACGCCTTCCCCTTCCCGCAGAATTCCTAAAAGTAAGTGCTCCAGGCCAATATGATCGTTTCCCAGCCGGATGGCCTCCTCGCGACTATATGTCAGTACATTTTTTACTCTCTGTGAAAACTTAGCTTCCATGTATATTTCTTAACAATTTATCCATCAAAAAAATATAACGTATGCCTATGCTCATTATTTTTTTTGATCAAATGATATCAAGATGTATAACAAACAACAGACAAATTAGTTTATCAGATTGAATAATAACCATTTATAACTTTTCAAAACTAAACACAAAAATACGATTAATATCCTGTTTCTGCAATAATTATCAACACGGGCGTGTTAGTAAGAATAAGATGAAAAAAAGTACGTTGATTGGTGAATTATTTGTACTTTCGTAGGCACTTTTGACAGAAAATAAAGAATTGATTTATAGTAATTTATTATAGTTTGATGATGATATCAGAAGAGGGAGAAAGGATCATAAAGGTCAATATAGAAAATCAAATGAAATCTGCCTACATTGACTACTCAATGTCGGTAATTGTTTCACGTGCATTGCCGGATGTTCGGGATGGTATGAAGCCCGTACACAGAAGAGTTTTGTACGGAATGCTCGATCTGGGCTTATATCATAACAGGTCGTATAAAAAATCTGCCAGGATAGTAGGGGAGGTGCTTGGTAAATATCATCCTCATGGTGATTCCTCTGTTTATGATGCTATGGTTCGCATGGCGCAGCCCTGGAGCCTCAGATATCCCCTGGTTGACGGCCAGGGAAATTTTGGCTCTATTGATGGTGATAGCCCGGCGGCAATGCGATACACAGAAGCCAGGTTGCAGAAAGTAGCCGAAGAAATGCTTGCGGATATTGATAAAGATACCGTTAACTTCCAGCTAAATTTTGACGATACACTTAAAGAGCCCGAAGTGCTTCCTTCGAGGATACCTAATTTGCTGGTTAATGGCGCATCAGGTATTGCAGTGGGTATGGCAACAAATATGCCTCCACATAATCTTACCGAGGTTATTAACGGTATTGTTGCCTATATTGATAATAATGATATACAGATAACCGAATTGATGAAACATATCAGTGGCCCTGACTTCCCAACAGGTGCGCAGATCTATGGGTATGAAGGCGTTAAGGAAGCATATGAAACCGGCAGGGGTCGTGTTGTGATGCGTGGCGAAACAACAACGGAAGAAGAAAAAAACGGAAAGATCAAAATCATTGCGATATCAATTCCTTATCAGGTTAATAAAGCAGAATTAATTAAAAAAACCGCTGACCTGGTCATTGAAAAGAAAATCGAAGGTATCTCGGATATCAGGGACGAATCCGATAAAAAAGGCATTCGTATTGTCTATGACCTGAAAAGAGATGCCGTCACAAATGTTGTCCTGAACAAGTTATACCAGTATACTGCCTTGCAATCTTCATTCAATGTTAATAACATTGCCCTCGTAAAAGGTCGTCCGAAACTGCTTAATTTAAAAGAGTTAATTGAGCAATTTGTTATTCACAGGCATGAAGTACTGATAAGGAAAACCAAATACGAACTTAAGGAGGCAGAAAAGAAAGCCCATATCCTGGAAGGATTGTTGATTGCACTCGATCATCTGGATGAAGTGATCGCACTGATACGTGCTTCCGAAACGCCTGAAATAGCGAAAAAAGGCTTAATGGAACAATTTGAGTTGACTGAAGTACAGGCAAAAGCAATTCTGGATATGCGTTTGCAAAAGCTTACCGGGTTGGAACGCGAAAAGATTAAATCTGATTACAAAGAGCTTATGAAACTCATTGAGCATCTCAGGGAAATTCTGGATGATGAAGATTTACGCATGAAAATACTGAAGGAAGAGATGCTTAACGTGAAGGAAAAATACGGAGATCAAAAGAAAAGTCAGATCATTTATGCTGCCGGTGATTTCAGGATTGAAGATACAATTCCTGACGAAGAAGTTGTGATTACGATTTCACATCTCGGATACATTAAGCGAACACCACTTTCCGAATACAGACTGCAAAAACGAGGTGGGAGAGGAGCTCGCGGAAGTTCTACCCGGACCGAGGATTTTGTAGAATTCCTTTTCGTGGCAACCAATCATAATTATCTGCTGTTCTTTACGGAATCCGGTAAATGTTTCTGGCTGAGGGTTTTTGAAATACCAGAAGGAGGTAAGACATCAAAAGGAAGAGCAATCCAAAACCTAATTAACATTGAGCAATCTGATAAGGTCAGCGCTTTTATCAATGTGAAAAACCTTGAAGATGAAGAATATATCAATAATAACTTCATTATTTTAGGAACTAAAAAAGGCCTGATCAAAAAAACTGCCCTGGAAGCTTATTCACGGCCCAGGCAAAATGGTATCAATGCCATTAAGATCAATGAAGATGACGAATTGATAGAAGCCAAACTTACCAATGGTGACAATGAAGTATTGATGGCCGTTCGCTCCGGCAGGGCCATACGTTTTCATGAAAGAAACGTAAGGCCCATGGGAAGAAATGCTGCAGGTGTAAGGGGGATAACCCTGGCGGGAACCAAAGATGAAATGGTCGGCATGATCTGTGTTGAAAATGGCAGTTTTGATATTTTGGTTGTTTCGGAAAACGGGTACGGCAAGCGTTCCAGACTTGATGATTACCGCGTAACCAACAGGGGAGGTAAAGGCGTAAAAACCATTAATATTACTGAAAAAACAGGCGTTCTTATCGCAATTAAAGAAGTAATGGATAATGACGATCTGATGATTATTAACCGCTCTGGTGTGATCATTAGGCTGAATATAAAAGATTTGCGTGTTATGGGAAGGGCAACACAGGGTGTGCGTTTGATTAATTTGCGCGATGATGATGTTATCGCAGCCGTTGCCAAGGTTGAAACCATGACAAATGGTGACGAAGAAACCAACGCTTTGGATAATACTGAAAATAAAAAGCTTGACACGCCTGAAAAAAATGATTAAAATTGGCAAAGTAATTGCAGATACTTATTCAGTAACAAATGAGGAGTATTAATCATTAAAATAAGTCATATTATGAAAAGAATTGTTTTAGTCCTGGTATTGATTTTTGCATTCGCAATGGGTTATGCACAAAATTCAAAAAGAACAAGTGCCTATAACGCATGGCGTCATGGAAAATTAGGCGAAGCCAAAGAATATATTGATAAGGCTGCCCAGCATGAAAAAACCATCAATGATGCAAAAACCTGGTTTTACAGGGGAAACATCTATTATGAGATCGCGATAGATACAACAGGAAAATTTTCCGATCTGCATCCCGATCCATTCAGGGAAGCTTATGAATCATACAAACGTGCCATGGAACTGGATGAAAAAGGAAAATATTTGCTGGAGATCATGAAGTACATGGGCGGTGTTGCCAATGGCTTTTATCAGAAAGGTTATCAGAAATTCGCAGAAGGTAATTACGAAGTTGCTGCTGATTATTTCAAAACTTCTTATGAAGTAAGTCAATCTGTTGAAAGAACGGATACAGCAGCTTTATACAATACAGCTTTGGCTTATGAAAAGGCAGGTGATTTTGAAAAAGCCAAAGAGCATTATCTGAAGCTTTATGAATGGGATTCGGATGACCCGAACGTATACGAATCGCTTGGAAATGTTTACAGGGAATTGGGCGATAATGATAAAGCATTTGAATATGTGATGGCGGGAAGAGAAAAGTTCCCTGAAAACCTGAGCATACTGATCGCAGAGATCAATTATTACATACAATCAAATCAATCGGCCAAGGCATTACAAAGCCTGAAAGAAGCTATCGCTAGAGACAGCACCAACTATTCCATCTGGTTTGCCGTAGGGGACATGTACGACAACATGCTGGATGATCCCGCCAAAACTGCAGAACAACAAGAAGAGTATTTCGAAGAAGCCATTAAATCATACAAGCAAGCAATTCGCTACAAACAGGATTTTGTAGATGCATTTTATAACATCGGTGCGCTTTATGTTGACAAGGCAGCAGAAATTCAGAAAGAAGCTAATGAACTTCCGCTATATGAAACGAAAAAATATGATGAATTGACTGCTATAGCGGATAACCTTTTGCAAACTTCATTGCCGTATCTTGAAAGGGCACATGAGTTAAATCCGAATGACAAAAACATAATAGCCTCACTAAAATCCATTTATGCCAGATTAAAGATGATGGATAAGCTGGATGAGTTGAACAAGAAGTAAAAAAACAAAAAGGAAATGAAAAAATGGCTGTATCAAAATTTCAACTTTTGAGACAGCCTTTATTTTTTATGATAAAAATGAAGCAGGAAATTATTGAGTGGGGAAGGAATGAAATGTAAAAATCAAAGGATAAAAAACAGTATTTAACATAATGTTTATTATAGGACAAAATGATTGTTTGTCGAAATGTAAAATCATTCTCGCTTTCAAAAAATGAATTTATATCCATATTCTTGCGCAATCTTTGCTTCCTTCGTGTGAAACAAAAACAACAAAGTTCCTATTATTCGGACTTATCCGGATATTCCGGAGGCCCGTGTAGCTCTTCACGTTCTTTCAGTAGTTCCAGTATTACTTCAATGGCCTTATTTAGCTGCTGGTCAATGCCTTTGTATTCTTTTACAGGATCATTATCTATCTCTATATCAGGTTCAACACCATAGCCTTCGATGATAAATTCTTTGCCTTCTTTGTCGTAAGGCGCAAACTCAGGTTTGCGGAGGGTTCCGCCATCAATAAAAGGAAGTGATCCGCGTATACCTACTACGCCGCCCCAAGTCCTTGTTCCGATAACGGGTCCGATATCAAGATGTTTAAACTGGTAGGCAAACAGGTCACCATCAGAAGCCGAATAACGATCAACAAGCAACACCTTCGGCCCTGCCAGAATTTCATCCGGGCGTGTACGTGGTGTTGTATTTCTCACAATCCGCATCATGACAAGCTCCCGGTTTAGCCTTTCGATAATCATCGGTGAAACATTTCCACCTCCATTGCCCCTGTCGTCAATGATCAAAGCTTTCTTTTTCAACTGGGGATAGAAATACTTTACGAATTCATTCAAACCGCCGGGGCCCATATCCGGAATATGGATATAGCCAACTTCACCGTTTGTTGCCTCATTTACTTTGCGGATATTATTACGTACCCATGTGAGGTAATAAAGTTTGCTTTCATCATCAATGGGTATAACAAGCTCGGTATGCGTCCCATCTTTTGAAGGTTTGTCGTTTACGGTTAGCTCAACTTCCTTACCGGCTGTGCTGAGTAAAAGCTTGTATATGTCATCAACCGTGTTGGTTGGTTTTCCGTTCACGGCAATAATATAATCGCCTTCATTAACATCTACACCAACTTCAGTTAAAGGAGAGCGAGAGTCTTTTACCCAGTTCTCCCCTTTTAGTATTTCATCAACTCTGAAATATCCCGATTTATGCTTTGAGATTTTGGCTCCCAGCAATCCAGTATTAATTTTTTCGGGTTTCGGGCGGTCACCTCCCCCAACGTAAGCATGGCCAATGTTGAGTTCCCCGGCCATCTCGCCAAGAATATACGTAAGGTCGTAGCGGTTATTCACATGTTTTAACAAAGGCTTATATTTTGCATGTATGGCATCCCAGTCAATGCCATGCATTCCCGGATCGTAAAAGAAATCGCGGAGCTGCCGCCAGGCTTCGTTATATATTTGCTGCCATTCGGCCTTCAGGTCAACCCAGACCTTCATCTCATCAAGATCAAGATAATCTTTGACTTTAATTTCGGATGTCGGAAGGTCAATGATGGCATACTTATCACCTTTTTTGATCATCATTTTTTTGTTGTCTTCGGAAATGTCATAGGCTTTAAAATCTCCCAGATTGGTTTCTTTTTCTTTTTGTAGATCACACATCTTCAGGCCAGCTTTGCCATTTTTTGAGGAATAATAATTATAATAAACTTTATCTCCTACTGTTTTGATATTGTAATAGTTAGAAGCTTCAATAGGCAGACCCACAATACGCTGGATAATGCCATCAAAATCAATTTTCACATCCTTGCCTTTTTCTTTATCTTCACCTTCATTGTTCTTTTCTTCGGTTTCGACCTTTTTATCATTCTTTAACTTAACCTTATCATTTTTTGGTGCCAGCGGTGAAGGTGTATCTTTGGCAAGGGTAATAAAATAAATCCTTTCCAAATCCTGATAGGCGTGATTCCATTCGGTATGGCTGTATATGGGATTGAAGTCCCTGCCGGAAGAAAAGAACAAGTACTTGCCATCGTCACTGAAAACCGGATCGGAGCAATCGTACCAGTCACCGGTAACCGGATGTGATTCACCTGTTTCCAGGTTGTAAATGTGTACCTGGCTAACCTGATTATACCTGGGCAGCACATAGGTGATCCATTTGCTATCGGGCGACCAGGAGTAATTCCTGATTTCCCAATCGGTGGCTTGTTTAACAAGGGTAAGCTTACCGGATTCAATATCCACGATATTCAGTCTCAGTTTTTTATCGCCCCAGATTAGTTTTTTTCCATCGGGTGACCAAATGGGATAGTATTTATATGTGTCGCCGTTTTTGGTGACCTGCCGGGGAGCTTCTTCCCCTTCTTTGTCAATGATATAAATCTCATCTTCACCGGTCCGGTCTGATATAAATGATATGTATTTTCCATCGGGCGACCAGGCAACATTGCGGTCATGAACACCAGAGGTTTTCGTGAGATTATAGGTTATTCCTTTTTTAGCCGGAACAGTGTATACATCTCCCCTGGCACTGAATACAGCTCTGTTGCCATCGGTAGCTATTCCCCATGAAGTGATGTTTTCGCTGGCATCTTTCATTTGTTCTCGACTGTATATCAGATCGTTGGCAATGTATATTTCAATCTTATTTATATCTCCTGACCGAATCTCATATGTGTAAAGATAACCGCCGTTTTCATAAATAATGGCTTCAGGACCGATAGATGGAAATTTAATATCGAATTTGGTGTAGTCGGTTAGTTTTGTTGTTTCCTTTGTTTCGGTATTATAAACAAAAAGGTTCATGGTTCTGTCGCGATCTGAAAGGAAGTATATTTTATTTTGATGCCACATCGGGAAAACATCCTGTGCTTTGTTATTTGTGATATTCTCGGTTTCACCGGATTTAAAATCGTAAATCCGTATATCATCCGCCATACCTCCTCTGTAGTATTTCCAGGTTCTGAATTCCCGAAAAACTCTGTTATATGCGAATTTATTTTCATCCGGCGAATAGCTGCACCATCCTGCAACAGAAAAAGGCAATTCTTTAGAAAGACTTCCTTCATATGACACGGAAAACAATTGTCCCTTAAAGGCATTGAATGATTGTTTGCGGGAACGGTAAATAATATCTTCATTTCCTTTCCAGGTCATTACGATATTATTCGGTCCCATCCGGTCAGAAACATCATCCCGTTTGAGGGTTGCTGTGTGGGTCAGTCTTTCAGGTACTCCCCCTTCGGATGGAATCAGAAAAACTTCGGTATTTCCATCGTATTGCCCGGTAAAGGCAATATGTTTTCCGTTTTCGGAAAAACGTGCAAACATTTCAAAACCATCGTGATTGGTCAGTTTGCGGGCTGTACCGCCGGATTTATCCACTGTATACAAATCGCCGGCATAGGTGAAAACAACCTGATTTTTGTAAATCGCCGGGAAACGTAATAATCTTGCCTCTTCCTGAGCGGAAAGGCAAATCGTGTAAAGCATAAAAGTTGCAATTGTAAGAATTCTCTTCATGATTTTATGTTTTGTGCAATGTTAAAAAATAATTACTTTAATTTCCTTATCAATATAAACCAACACTTTTTGTATTTCCGCATAGCCCATATTTTGGATTATGCTTTCGTACATATTCAATTGTTGCCGGTGTTTGTCATCGGGCTTGCCTGTTTTATAATCAATGATAAAGGCTGTTTTTCCAATGAGAACAAACCTGTCGGGGCGAATAACATGTCCATCCGGTGTAATCACATCTGATTCGGATCTTACTTTGGCATCTTTACGAAAAAATTGTTTCAAATCCGGATGGTTAACAAGCTGTTTTGTTTTTGCATGTATTTCCTGGTAGGCATTACCCGGAATCAATCCTTTTTGTAAGTAGGCTTCCAATACTGTTTCAATGTCTTCCTCCGATTTAATTTGCGAAAGAATGGAGTGTACGAGATTACCATATTCCACACCTGACCTGGGATGTTCGATATCCCATATTCCCGGAGCCATCCTGCTAAGTAATACTTTATTCTGCCAGCGCTCCGAAATCATCGTTTGTCCTCCGATGGATTCCCGTATGCTTTTCATTTTATCATTCGGACTTATTTTGCCAAAGGTATACATTGTTACTTCTTCTGAAAGCAAGCCCTCCTTATGCAAATAACTGCTGAAAATCTGCGGAATGGATTTTATTTCTTTTTCCGGTTTGGCATATTTTGTAATGATATACAATTGCCTGCCCGGGCGTGTCATGACCACATACAGCAAATTTACCATGTCCAGCATGGAGAGTTCCATTTCTCTTTCATAATGATTGGCGTAGGCTGTGTTCTGTAGTTCCTTGATAACGGGTACACTGGCAGTTTTGAGTTTGCCTGCCTCATTGTCCAGCAGATTTATCCAAAGACTTTTTTTTGCTGCTTTTAAGCGTTGATCAGCAAAAGGGTATATGACAACAGGAAAAGCAAGCCCTTTGGCTTTGTGAATGGTCATTACACGGATGGCATCATTTTTATCGGAAGCCACTACGGAAAGCTTGTTTTTGTTTTCCTCCCACCAGTCATTCAGATCAAAAATATCAGGATTTTGTGCTGTCGTGAATAGATATACTGCATCCAGGAAAAACTCCAGGTAAGGATCATTGTCGTTATTGAGCTTGAAAATCCTGATCAGTTCTTCACAGAGATCGTAAGCGCCCAGTTTTTTCAGGTATGAAATATTTAAATGATACCCATGATCATTTAATAATTTCAGAAAAGAATGACCTTGCTGCGTTGTTTTGAGATGATTGTCGGGTGGAGCTTCCGCATTGATTTGCATTAGCAGGTAGGATAAAGCAGTGCATTGGATGCCGGATGTATACCAGAGAAAGATGAGCGCATTTGCCTGGCTTATTTTATCTTCCGTATTAATCAGAAGCTTAATAATTGACATTATAAAGTTAAGACGGGCCGAATTGCCGAGTAAGAGAGATTCGGGGGAAACCACTGAGAGGCCTTTCTCAACCAAATGTGTCGCAATTGCAGATGCCTCATTATTGCTCCGGCACAATACAGCAATATCAGAAAGCTGGTAATTCAGGTCCAGATTTTCTTTTATGTAATCATAAACCCTGTTCAGGTTTTCTTTCCGGAAATCTTCGGCATTTTTGGTTTGTAACAGGTCAATCCGGATGTAACCGCCGGTTTTGTTTTTAATGAAACCTTGCCGGTGATCTTTATAAGTATCCCGAAGCTGCTCAGGTATTAAACCGGAAACATATGAAAAGAAGTTATTGTTAAATTCGACAATCTCCACACAGGAGCGAAAATTTTGATTCAGGGGTTGTTCAACATAATTTCTTTTAAGGCTGTTTTCTCTTTCGGTGAGGATGGGATCATCCTGTTTTTTTCGTATTGAAGGCAAATGTACAAATTGCTCGTAATCACCGTTACGCCAGCGGTAGATGGCTTGCTTGGCATCGCCGACAACAAGGTTAAGGTTGTTGGCAGCCAGGGAGTTATCAATTAATGGTAATAAATTATGCCATTGCAGAATAGAGGTATCCTGGAATTCGTCTATCAGAAAATAACGGTATTTTTCTCCCAGCCTTTCGTAAATAAATGGAACAGGTTCGTTAAGAACGATTTCAGCAATTCTGCGGTTAAATTCAGAAATATGGACGATATTCCGCTGCTCTTTGATGTCAATGATCAACTTTTCGATTTCAGTCAAAACGGCAAGCGAATAAAGATTTCGCTGTATGATCGAAAGGATGGAGTATGTTTTGTAATCCTGGTCTGTAATTTCTTGTATTTTACTAAATATATGTCTAATTGTTTCTTTAACGGAATCAATAGCAGCTTTTTGTGACTCCGGGGTTTTTTCAGTATACCATTTATCTTCTTGAATTGTTCTTTGTGTATACGATCCCGGGATAATGTTTTTATAGTTTCCCCGGGCAAGTTCGTTTAAGTATTTATAGATACCCCTTTTGCCCTGGAAAAAGTCACCTGCCTCAATATTGTTATCGTGAATCAGCTTCATTGCATTTGCTGCATAGTGACTGATTTGATACCGGAATGATTTAACAAATGATATGATCTTTTGATCAATTTGCATAAAATCATCCAGCGATAGCTGCTTAATTTTTTCAATATGCAATTGCCCTTCTTCATCGAGCAGGTTTCCGGCCATGGTTTGAAAGTCGTTTTCAATATTCCAGCTTTTTTCTTCTTCAATCCTCGACATTACAAAACTCACAAGCACTTTTGTAAGCTTTTTATCAGCCCCCACCCTGCTGATCAATATATCAACAGCTTGCCGGATGAACATCTCCGCATCGAGTTCCACCTCAAAATTCAAAGGCAGGTGAAGGTCGTAGGCAAATGTTCTTACAATACGATGAACAAAACTATCAATGGTACCAATAGAAAAATTGGAATAATCATGGAGGATCAACTCAAGCGCTTTGCCGGCACTTTCCCTGACAAGGTTTTCCGAAAGTTTTGTTTCTTTATGAATTTCCGGCAGCAAATAATTCAGGGTATCAGTGCCTTTTTCCGTATTTGGGGAAGAAAGTTGGATTAAATAGTCAATGATTCTTTCTTTCATTTCATTGGCAGCCTTGTTTGTAAAGGTAATGGCGAGAATATGCCTGTAATTGCCCGGATTTGAAATAAGCAATTTAAGATATTCTTTTACAAGCGTATACGTCTTACCTGAACCTGCCGATGATTTGTAAACAGTAAAAGGCATTTCTGGGTCTGTAATTTTTTAAATTAATATGCCATAAGTCGTTGATAAACAGCATTATTTTTAGAACGAATCCCCACTATAACATACACTTTGGATATGGTAGCAGGTAAACTCATGCTTATTGTATGCTTGCCATTTGCGTATCTTTTTGCAGGATATGTATAAAGGATTTTACCATTGAAACCGAACAGATCAACATGGATTTGATCTGGTTCTTTAAGTTCAAAGCTGATATTAAAGTTATCATCAGCAGGATTAGGATAAAGATTAACCCCCGAAATATTTGCGTATTGCTCTTCAACACCAAATGTTGATTGTCTTGCCGAATCAATGTAATGAACTGTTAAAATACCGCTTTCATCTTTTATCTGTAACAAAGGCAACCCTTCCCCCTTTCCAAGCCATTTGTATTCGGTATATTCCCGTTTTACAGGGAAGCCATAGTTAAGCGAATCAATATAAATACTATCATATTGCATAACTTCCGATTTTAAACGCAATACATCAAACGAACCATAGCGGGTTTTCAAAGTGCCCCAGCCATCGGCATGGTTTACAATTTTCTTCCATCCGCTAACATAGGCCATTCCGAGAAAATCTATTTCATAAGAAGAAGTGGATGAATCCGCATCCCCGTAATTGAGCGGGAAGCTGTAAATGGTATTGGGATTTTGATACTTAACAGGAATTGGGATACCGGAAAAAGTAAACGCAAAGCCAACATCATTAAATTCATCATTTGTGTTTTTGTAATAACGATAAACATCCGTCAGTTCATAGCCGGGTATCCAGTCGAATTCAAATAAGGGCTGCGCCATATTGGCAATAAGCACCGGAATGAATACCGTTTGATATTGCCAGGGTGTATTAATGGAATTGATGAAAGTATCAACCCGCTGGTTGATCACGGCAAGATTTGAAAAATCATATGAATAGTCGGCCCCGGTAGCTTCATAATCCAATCCGTCAACAGAATATGCAATGCTAATTCTAATGGTGTCATTGTTGTATGGCATATCACCGCTTTGGATTGTAATTTGTGTGAAAGCCGGGTAAAAAATAGCAATTAGAAATCCGGTAATTAACTTTTTCATTGTTTTAAGTTTTATTTGGTTATACATAATTTATTCTATTACCTGTTTTGTTTTTATTTTTTTCTTTTGTTTTCGATTGAAGAGTTCTCCAAAATTATCAAACTCTTTTCTGTAAAAAATTCCAATGCCTTGTGTATAAGGTGCTATGTCATCAAAGGTATTTACATCGTAAACCGAATTATAATTCGATCTGTTGAATGCCCTCACCCTCAGTCGTCCATCCTCAGTAATTTTAACTTCAACATTAACATCTCCTACAATGTTACTGGCATTACTCGATGTTTTGTCACCTACCACCCCGAAATTTCCATCAATAATTACCCTGTCGTTAAAAAGTTGTGTTGATAGCGCAACTTCAATTTCTTCTTGTGATATCTGGTCCCCGGGTCTGTAATTAACACCAATATCAAAATCCTGACTGATCTGTGAAAGCCAGTTGCTTAACTGGTTAGATATGAGCTTTGCCGAAGCCGAAGATGCATTGAAGTCTATAGTTCTATAGCTAAAACTACCCAAAACAAGCAAAGATATCATCTGTTGGTTCATTTGCGATTCATCGGTTGTATCCAAAACGGAATAAACAACCTGTCGGGTTTGCTCATCAACATTTGGTAATTGTATGCTGAATTTTATATCGGGATCAAACAATTGATTTTTTAGTTCGATGATGCAGTTAACATTGACACGTTTACTAAAGTTTGCCGTTGTGTCAACTTCAGCACCCAAACCATAGAGCGAAGTTTTTACCTGGTAGAGTGCACGGACATCAATTTCAGCATCATAAGGGTTACCTGTCCAGGAAATTTTTCCACCTTTGAGAATGTCAAAGCGCCGGTTTACGATCTTTCTGAGTGTAAACAGAAATGTTCCTTCATCAATTACATAATCGCCATTGATACCAAAATCACCCTGGGGGGCAATTCCAATTTTCATGTTACCCTCTCCCCTGGCCCGGATATTGCCCATCTGCATGGGAAGGAAAAGTTGGATTTCTGCTTCCGGCGTTATATTCAGTTCGAAATTTAAATCCAGACCTTGCATATTCACATTATATGTTTCATCTTTTTTGTCAGTTATGGTGTCAATGGTATTTACAAAAACAATATAGTCTTTCTCAAAAACATCTGTTTCAAGTGAAATGGGTATATAAACTTGTGTACCCTTGTCTGTGCGTGCCCTGGCGTCTAATTTCAGATCATTGAACGGACCTGAAAAATTTATATTTCCGGTTGCAAATGCATCTCCATAGAAAATACTATTTTGCCGCTGGTTGGTATTAAGGCAAAGCAGGTTCTGCGGTGCAATTTCCAGATCAAGAGCAAGGTCAGCAAGATGATTGTGTTTTATTCCTCCATTTATTGTGGCTGTATTCCCCAGAGAATCACGGATTAGCATGTCATGGAAAGCAATAAAATTCTCTTGGAAATCAATTTCATGGCTGAAAGTATAATCCGTATTCAGGTAATCTACTTTGATACCACCCCGCATAATCAATAGCTTACCGAGGAGATCGGGAGCACTGGCATAACCGGAAAGAGTGACTCTACCGGTTGCCACGCCTTCAGTATTCGAAAAGATTCCCTGTACAAAAGGTTCAAGGGAACTAATGTTGTAATTATGCAACTTCATTTCAAAATCAAGGCTGTCTTTTGGATAAGATGTGTAGTAATAACCTTCAGCATCAAGCGTTTTAACATTTTCAACATTACCTTTGTGTATTATTTCTGCACTTGCAAATAATGATTCAGTGGTATTATCCCAACTGGTTTTAATATGGGCATCTCCAAACTTGGTTTTGTTAAAGTAAAAATCATCAATCCTAATATCTGTATTGAAGTGCGGATCGTAATAAATATTCACAAAATTAAGGAAACCATTTAATTCTCCGTCAAGGTCAATATTATTTGATGCATAGATTGGATCGAAGTTTGATATTTTCCAATTACGGAATGCCAGTTTTAGGCTGTCTTCTTTCTGCTCCGATATTTTTCCGTTTACCTCAAAAGATTGTCCGCTGCTGAATACCGAGAAATCCTGAACAGCAAAGGAAGTTGTATCAAATACGAGTAAATTGTTTTTGTTGATTTTCCAGCTCGTATCATTTACATTAATCTTAGCGCTCGTAATTTTTGTTTCTATCCTTGGATAATCCACAAAACGCACATATCCCTGTACATTTCCCCTGTTAAAATCTTCAGGCAAATTGTCATTCCATTTCATCACATATTTAATACTGTCTCTTCCGATTGAGGCTCCGATGGCTGCATTTTCAATGCCTAATGAAATGGTATCTTTTGCCGTTGCTTCCTTAAACAGGACTTTTGCACTTGAAGTTTGAAAATCAACCGTATTGTTTTTGATTTTGCTTTGCAGTTTCCAGTCCATAAATTTTATACCCTGGTAATTTAATGAGTCCGAGTTACCTGATATAATAATACTGTCCAGGTGCGGGTAATAAAAGCCTGATAATTTTGAATTACTGGCAAGCTCAAGCTGGGGAAAAAACAATTCGGTGATGTTATGGGTGTTTTTCAAATTGATGTCAAAATGAAATGACTGGCCGGGGATTGTATCTTTTTCGATGGTTTCATCCAGTTCAAATGCTTTGATATAATTATCTGTAAGCAATTTAAAAGAAGAGCCTATATCAGAAAAATTAAAGTTTCCATTGATATCAGCGTCCACGTAATCGGATAGAAGTACAATCTTTTTTATATCGTTTGAATCTTTTGAGATATCAATTGAGAAATGATCCAGCAAGTAAGAACGGTTACCTTCCATATAATAAGTGCTGTCAATTTTGATCGTACCTGATATCCTGTCAATATCAATTCCTGTAAAGTTCACATTCAGCACCGAAGAAAGTATCATTAACGTATCTCTTGAAAAGAGGTTCAGGTTATACAGGTCGGCGCTGTCAATGCTTGCATAGAAATCAAAAACCGGCGGTTCTTTCTCAAAATCAACCGTACCGTCAAAATTAAGGTTGAGTTCCTTATCATCTATGATCAGGTTACCGCTGAATTTTCGGTTAGCCAGTTCGCCGCTTATTTCAACAAGCCTGAACAGCTTATCCTGAAATTTAATGGAGTCAGCAATACCATTTAAAAAAACCCTGGCAGTTTCTGCCGTAAGCCCGGTTCCATTTATTTTGGCTTTCAGGTTGAGAGAACCAAGCATGGGTTCGGTGTTTGAAAATTTGCCCAGATTAAAGTTTCTTGCATCAATAAAACCCTTGTAAGTTATGGCATTTGCTGTTTTAAGATTTTTGAGTGAAATATCCGATGAAAGCTTCCCAATTTCAGTCAGAATATCTGCTTTTGCTATAAAATCATTGTAGAATCCTGTAAACAAACCACTTAAATAAATTCTACCCATAGACTCAAAATTTTCGGCAAGGTTAATTTTGTTTTCTCCAGGAATAGCAAAATTCTCAATATCTTTCTTATTGGTTATCAACTTCTTAATATCCAGATTGGCAAAAGTTTCTTTAACATTGGGTAAGCCGTTTAAATAAAAATTTCCGTACAATTCAGTATTTTTAGCAAAAGCAAACTTAAAGTTTCTCGCCTTGAGAGCGCTTACATGTCCTGTGAAGGTTCCGGAGATTACCATTGGATTATCCATTTGAAATAAAACAGGCGCGAAATATCCGATATCATATAGATTAAAGCTGGAATTACCAATAACAGTATTAAGCTTTACTTTGTTTAAAAAATCATTAAAAGCCTGGAAATCATCATATAAAAATTCCAGGTTCATGGCAAACGCTGAATTGTTGGTAATGAGTTTAAAATGCTCTGCCGTGGTATTTCCCGAACTCACAGCAAATTTACCCCTAAGCTTTTTAATTTCAAAACCGCTTTTTTCTGTAGCATTTAGTTGGTTGATATTGAATAAGATCGTATCTGAGGTTTTGCTTATTTTCAGGTCATGCATATAAAGATCAATACCTGTAATATAAAGATCATTGAAATCCATTCCTTCATCTTTAGGTGGTTGATTTTCATTGAGTAGTTTGTAATAACAATCCGCAAGCTTGAGGTTTTCAATGCTTATGTTCCAATTTTCTGAGTCACTGGGGCCGGATAAAGTATCAGTAAAAGCATATATGATAAACTGAAAATTCATTGCAGTATCGCCTTTGTATTTTATCATATTGATATCTGCATTGTTCATGCTAAACTTGTTAAGCTTTATTTCTTTGTTTTTTATTGAGAACCTCTTGATGTTGATCTGTAATTTTCCGGTTTTAAGGATGGCGTTATCCTTCTTGTCTTTAACAAGAATATCTTTTATAATTATATCAAGAAAGGGGTTGATGTAAAGGCTCCCAATGCGGATTTCAGTGTTGAGTTCTTCGGAAATGTAGGCAGAGGCTGTCCGCACGATAAAAGTCTGAATGATTGGCTCTCTTAATATGGAATACATTACCGGTGGCGTGAAAATCAAAGCCACAAGGATTACAAGTAATATTCGCTTTATACGATTTTTGATAACTTTGCCTCCCTAATTAATCAAAATGAGCATATATATACTGGGAATAGAATCATCATGTGATGATACTTCGGCTGCTGTGAGCAAGAACACGGAAATGCTTTCCAATTCCATTGCCAATCAGGATATCCATAAAAATTATGGTGGAGTAGTTCCTGAGCTTGCTTCACGGGCACATCAGCAAAATATAATTCCAGTCATTGACACTGCTCTTAAACAAGCAAAGATAAGCAAAAAACAACTTAATGCCATAGCTTTTACACGTGGGCCGGGATTGCTGGGGTCTTTGATGGTAGGTGTTTCTTTTGCAAAAACGATGGCGCTGGGGCTTGGAATACCCATTATTGAAGTAGACCATCTGAAGGCACATATATTAGCTCATTTCATCACAGAAAAAGATAAAGAGCAACCCGTTTTTCCTTTTTTATGTCTTACCGTTTCAGGAGGGCACACACAAATTGTTTTGATCAGGGATTATTTTGATATGGTGATCATTGGAAAAACACTTGATGATGCTGCCGGGGAAGCATTTGATAAAGCTGCTAAGATCATGGGAATACCCTATCCCGGCGGCCCTGTTATTGATAAGCTTGCACATCAGGGGAATCCTGACGCCTTTACTTTCCCCAAATCTGTTATCGGAGGGCTTGATTATAGCTTTAGCGGTCTGAAAACCTCCATTCTTTATTTTATCAGGGATAAATTGAAAAATGATCCCGATTTCATTGAAAAACACAAAAAGGACCTCAGTGCGTGCATTCAAAAAACAATTATTGAAATTTTGATTGAAAAGCTGGTAAAAGCTTCCTCTCAAACCGGAATTAAGCGAATAGCAATAGCCGGAGGTGTATCTGCCAATTCGGGACTTCGCAACAGATTAAATGTTTTGGGCAAAGAAATGAACTGGAAGTTATTCATACCCAAATTGGGATATACAACTGATAATGCCGCCATGATAGCCATTGCCGGGTACTTCAAATACCTGAAAAAAGATTTTGCTGCGCATAAGCTGGCTCCATATACCCGCCAATCTAATTATTAACATTTTCTCAACAATCCAAGGTTTTTACAACACTTTATCATAGTTTTAAATTTTGTAATAAAATTTCATTGTTATGGGTGGTTTATTTGGTGTTATTTCTAAAACAGACTGTGTTAAGGATCTTTATTACGGAACGGACTATAACTCACATCTTGGTACAAAAAGAGGCGGGCTGGCTGTGTTGAATTCCAAACATTTTAAAAGATCAATCCATAACATTGAAAGTTCGTATTTCAGGACGAAATTTGAGCCTTATCTGCACGAATTTAAAGGCAGGAGCGGAATAGGTGTTATCAGCGATACGGAATCACAACCCATCATGATCAATTCCCATCTTGGAGAATTTGCTATCGTTACGGTTGCCAAAATCAATAACCTTGAAGAGCTGACTAAAAGAGCACTCAAGAAATTGTGGCACTTTTCAGAAACCAGCGATGGAGATACTAATCCAAGTGAACTGGTTGCAACACTTATCAACGAAGAAGATACTTTTGAAGCAGGTATTAAAAATGTTTTCAGGCATGTCAAAGGTTCCTGTTCAATGGTGATACTTACGCGCGAAGGAATAATTGCAGCCAGAGACAAGCTTGGCAGAACACCTGTGGTACTGGGGAGAAAGAATGGTTCATATGCATTAAGCTCCGAATCAACAAGCTTCTCAAATATGGGTTATGAGATTGAAAAATTCATTGGCCCGGGTGAAATAATAAAGGTCACAGCCGAAGGCTCTGAGCAGCTTAGCCCGCCAAATGGCAAGATGCAGGTCTGTGCATTTTTATGGGTCTATTATGGTTACCCCAGCTCATATTATGAAAACATAAATGTTGAAGAATGCCGTTATCGTTGCGGTGAGGCTCTGGCAAGAAATGATGATATAAAAATAGATTATGTATCAGGTATTCCTGATTCAGGCGTGGCTCATGCAATTGGGTACTCTAACCAAAAGCAGATTCCATACAAACGTGCTTATGTAAAGTACACACCTACCTGGCCCAGAAGTTTTATGCCTCAAAATCAGGAAATGCGCGATCTCGTGGCAAAAATGAAACTGATTCCCATTAAAACATTTATAAAAAATAAAAAGATAGCATTTTGTGACGATTCAATCGTAAGAGGTACACAGCTCAAAGATAATGTTTCGATATTGTCAGAATACGGGGCTGATGAAATTCATATTCGCCTGGCCTGCCCTACCCTGATATTTCCCTGTGTTTTCCTGAACTTTTCAACTAGTCGTTCAACACTTGATCTTGCCGGACGTAAAGCAATACAGGAAATTGATAAAAATGAAGACAAATACCTCAACGAATATGCTATTCCGGGTACCGAAAGATATCATGCAATGATTGAAAAGATAAGGCAAAAAATGGGCGTTACATCCATGAAATATCAGAAATTATCTGATTTGATTGAAGCCATCGGACTGCCCAAAGAAAAAGTTTGTACCCATTGTTGGGACGGTTCAAGCTATTTTTAAACTGCTATTCGAGAATTTCAAAACGTTCTTCTCCGGCTTCCTGAAATCTGCCGGTTTTCCTGTTGTAATGCAGGTAATAACGAGGCTGCCTGTCATCGGGCATGTTTTTGTATACATAATGATTAAGGATATAATCATAAGTATATCCGGCATACAAATCCCCAAGATAGATAGCAAGATCAATTATTTTCTCCGTATTCAGCGAATCAATCGTAAAATTGTATTTAACCTCACCTGAAAAGATGTACTGGGTAAACTCGCCATATAAATCATCCGAAACAAAATGCGATGCAAATAAAACGGTTTTATCCGTATTATCTTCATTTACTTTATTAATCTCAAACCAGGAGTTGTAATTAATGGCATCCAGATTAAAATCAATTTTATACGTCTCAAAACCAAGCATTTCCTTATCTTCAATTTCATAAATATATT
>CAZTAW010000015.1:18084-27214 GCA_964611705.1 uncultured Bacteroidales bacterium | reverse complement strand
ACAAGACCTTTTGAAAGGACATATTTCAGGGAGGAAACACGGAGATTTGACCTTAAATCTTTTGAGCTGAACCGTTCGGACGAGGAGCTTTTTAAGGATCATTACGCTATGCTTAACCTTGAACAGCTCAGCAAGTCTATTGATTCACTGACAAAAAAATTTAACGAAAAAAAAGAAAAATTCAAAGATAAATTTGAGAATAATTATCATTACTACTCGCAAATAGATACTTCAGTGCACTTTACCCCCGATACGCTAAAAGCACTGGACTCCACATTTATTAACAATTTTCCTGAAAAAAGGCGTATGAAAATACTCGATTACGCTATTAACACAGCCAACAGCCTGAAAAGTACAATAGATTTCAGTAAAGACAGTTTCAGAAAAGAAAACCAAATGATATTAAAACATTGGATTGTGTGGCATAAGAAGTTCACACTGTCATTTGCATGCCTTATCTTATTTTTTATTGGTGCACCCTTGGGTGCTATTATAAGAAAAGGAGGTCTTGGCCTGCCTGTTATAGTATCTATCATTTTCTTTATTTTGTATCATATAATCTCTATCACAGGAGAAAAATACGTGAAAGAGGATGCTGCTGATCCGGTTATAGGAATGTGGATTTCTTCGTTAGTTTTACTGCCAATAGGAATATTTTTAACCTATAAAGCAACAACGGATTCATCACTTTTGGATTTTGACTCCTGGATGAAGCTTTTAAAAAGGATCACCGGGAAAAACAATATGTCATGAATGTATTTGTAATTTGTAACAAATCACCATTTCCGCCCAAAGAAGGAGGACCTATTGCAATGAATGCAATTATCCGTGGCCTGATTGACGCAGGTAACCATGTTAAGGTACTGGCGATAAATACAAACAAATACAATATCCTTTATGAAGATATCCCTGAAGAATTCATAAACCAAACAAACATTGAATTTGAGTACATTGATCTTTCCATAAAAACCATTCCCGCCTTTTGTAATCTTTTTACCAAAAAATCATATCATGTTGAACGCTTTATCTCCGGAGGCTTCAAAGTCAGGCTGATAGAGATTCTCCAACAAAACTCATTTGACATTATCCAGTTCGAAACACTCTATATTACACCATATATTAATACAATCAAAAAATACACCGATGCAAAGATAGTTTTACGGGCACATAATATCGAACATCTTATCTGGAAAAGAGTTGCCAACACAACATCCAATCCCCTGAAACGATTTTACCTTAATCATTTGTACAAAACACTTAAACGATATGAGTTAAAAGCATTGGATCAATTTGATGGAATTGCCACCATAACACAAAAAGATGCCTCTATTCTTGGTCAATATACCAAAACACCTGTTAGGGATATTTCATTTGGTGTTGATATCAGCAAATTTCCCGAGCCTGTAAAAGATTATGAATTCCCCTCCTTATTTCATATTGGTGCCATGAACTGGATGCCGAATGCAGAAGGGGTCAAATGGTTTCTTATGAATGTATGGCCGTTGGTTAATAAAAAATATCCTGATCTGAAGTTTTATCTTGCCGGAAGGGAAATGCCTGAATGGCTAGCCCGTTCAAAACAAACAAATCTGGTTGTATTGGGTGAGGTAGACGATGCCTGGAAATTTATTCAATCCAAAGGTATAATGATCGTACCCCTTCTCTCCGGAAGCGGAATAAGGATAAAGATAATAGAAGGAATGGCACTGGGAAAAGCTATCATATCAACCAAAATTGGTGCTGAAGGAATTCAATATACTGATGGAGAAAATATTCTGATCGTTAAAACCCCTGATGATTACCTGAAAGCAGTCTCAAAATGTGTTGAGAGCCTTGATTTTACTGAAAAAATTGGCGAAAATGCCCGCGAACTCGTGATTTATGAACACAACAATAAAAAAATAATTGGCAAATTGACCCGGTTTTATCAGGAAATTTTATGAATTTTGAGCCCCTAATAATCAAGGCAGGAAAGGAAACATGAAAATATTTGTGATATTGCCAAGAATACCCTACCCACTTGAAAAAGGAGATAAACTTCGTGCCTTTAACCATATTAAATTCCTGTCGGCCAACCATGAGATCATCCTCTGTGCATTGAATGAAACACGTGTTAACAAACAAGATGCCTTTCAATCTCTGCAACCCTATATTGAATCCGTTACCTTTCTTGATTTAAGCTGGTTCTGCAGGACAATCAATCTGTTCAGGGCCTTTTTTAACGGTAAACCGCTACAGATCGGATATTTTTACAGTAAAAAAGCCCACAGAAAAATTAACCGGCTCATCAAAGAAAACAAACCCAATCATATTTTCTGCCAACTGTTGCGCACAGCCGAATATGGTAAAAATCAACCTGTTCCAAAAACCCTTGATTACCAGGATGTATTTTCCAAGGGGATTGAAAGAAGAATTAAAACATCACCCTTTTATTTAAGGCCATTTTTAAAGATGGAATACAAAAGATTACTTACATATGAAAGGATGATCTTTGACCATTTTGATAACAAAACAATTATCTCGATACCCGACAGGGATTTAATACCACACCCTGAAAAGAAAAAGATTGAGGTGATACGCAATGGAGTGGATACGGAATTTTTTAAACCCATGAAGCACGTGAAAAAATTTGATCTGGTATTCACCGGCAATATGGCCTATCCCCCAAATGTAAACAGCGTTGAATTTCTGGCGTATAAAATCCTTCCGCTGCTTAAGGAAAAGTACCCACATATCAAAATATTAATATCCGGTGCAACCCCTGATAAACGTGTAAGAGACGCAAAAAATGAAAACGTTTTTGTTTCGGGTTGGGTTGATGACATTCGTGAAAGCTATGCCAGCGCTAAAATTTTTATTGCTGCCATGCAAATCGGAACAGGTTTGCAAAACAAGCTGCTTGAAGCCATGGCCATGCGCATTCCCTGTATAACTTCGTCACTGGCCAACCAGGCTCTTGCTGCAAAAGAAGGAATTGAAATTCTTGTTGGGGAAAACCCTGAAGACTATGTTGAACATATCTGCAAACTGCTGGATGATGAAAAATATGCCGATCAACTGGCAGAAAACGGATATAAGTTTGTAAAACAGAATTATAACTGGAAAAACGCAACAGTAAAACTTGAGAAACTAATGCAAGAAACAAGTGTAAGAATAAATTCATGAGTTTATACCATTCCCCGCAATTAGTGAGTATCTTTGATGTAAAATGTCAACTATAAATATGAAACATTTCACCAGTAAACTTTTGGATGAATTGAGCCAAAATGCTAAAGAATCCGGCAGGAAAAGGAAAAGCCATAATTTCCATGAATTTCCTGAGGACACACTACAACGAATGTTGAACGCCCTTGAACCGGGAACATACATACAACCGCATAAACACGAAAATCCTGATAAGCGGGAAGCTTTTATTATTCTGAAAGGGAAAATGATGGTTGTTGAATATGATGAAGAGGGAAATATAACCGACCATGTAATTGCAGAAGCAAATGGAGAAAATTTCGGAGCTGAAGTTGCAGCAGGTGTTTGGCATTCGGTAGTTTGCCTTGCACCCGGAACTGTTTATTTTGAAGTAAAAGATGGCCCGTACAATCCGGATGATGACAAGAAGTTTGCAAGCTGGGCGCCTGCTGAGGTGAAGCCGGAAGTTGAGGACTTTCTGAATTACATTCTCAGCAAGCTTGATCTTCAATAAAATTTATTCTTCTAACTTTGCATTTCAATTGCAAATCAACCCTGTAAAATGGCACAAAAACCATCCATACCAAAAGGAACGCGTGATTTTTCACCGGTAGAAATGGTGAAACGTAATTATATATTTAAGGTAATTGAAAAAACTTTTGAAAGATATGGCTACCTGCCTATTGAGACTCCAGCCATGGAGAACCTTTCTACCCTCCTCGGAAAATACGGAGAAGAGGGTGACAAACTACTTTTTAAAATCCTGAACTCAGGTAATTTCCTTAAAAAAACCAGGGAGGAAGATTTTAAAGATATTTCAAAATTAGCGATGAAAATCTCGGAAAAAGGCCTGCGTTACGACCTTACGGTGCCTTTTGCAAGATACGTTGTTCAAAACCAGCACAATATAATATTCCCTTTTAAAAGATACCAGATACAGCCGGTTTGGCGTGCCGACAAACCTCAGCGTGGCCGCTACCGTGAGTTTTACCAGTGCGATGTGGATGTGATCGGAAGCAACTCACTGTTAAATGAAGTTGAGCTGATTTTGATCATTGATGATGTTTTTAAAGAACTTGGCATAAAAAGCATCGTAAAGCTCAACAATAGAAAAATCCTCACCGGTATAGCGGAAATAATCGGGGCAAGTGACAAAATAACGGATATCACGGTTGCCATTGATAAAACGGACAAAATGGGCTTTGATGCTGTGATGGGCGAATTGGTTGAAAAAGGTCTTTCGGAAAAAAGCCTTGAAAAACTCAAGCCGATTTTGCTTCTCGAAGGAAAACTGAAAGAAAAGTTTCCGAAATTAATGGAAATACTCCGTGAATCCGAAACCGGCATTAAGGGTATTGAAGAAACAATGAACGTTATGCGTCATTTGAAAAACCTTGGGATTGATACAAAATTCGAGCTTGACCTGACGCTGGCCAGGGGCCTGGATTATTATACCGGCGCTATTATTGAAGTAGTTTCAAAAGATGTTAATATTGGCAGTATTTGCGGTGGAGGCAGATACGATGACCTGACCGGTATTTTTGGCTTGAAAGATGTTTCCGGTGTTGGAATTTCCTTTGGCGCCGACAGGATATTTGATGTGATGAATGAATTATCGCTTTTCCCTGAAAATATAGAATCTACTACAGAAGCCATGTTTGTAAATTTCGGCCCGGAGGAAGAAAAATACTGTCTCCCTTTGGTTCGCCAACTCAGAAATGCCGGTATTAACACGGAAATTTATCCTGAAGCTGTTAAAATGAAAAAACAAATGACTTATGCAAACAAAAAGAACATTCCTTATGTTGTCCTTGTTGGAAGCCAGGAAATCAAATCAGGCGAACTAACTGTTAAGCTTATGGAAAAAGGAGAACAAAAAGCCCTTGAGATCAATGATTTGATTGAGATGATCAGGAGAAAAAAAAATTAGTTTTCTTCAGAAATATACTTTAAAAGTGCGGGTTCATCATTACGATCCACACCAACGGTCCAACCGTTTTTATTCACATCCATATACATACTGTAAAGGGTAACAACAGAACCTGTAAACTCTTCCTCCCAGACTGCCGCACCATTAATTGTACGTAAAATCCTGCTGTTTTCTCCGGCGGTCCAGCCTGAGTATTCATCAATAAAAACAATTGTATACATGTTGAAATAAGATAGCTGGTTAGCCAGCCACCATTGTTCACCGGCATTGGCAGTATTGATAAAAACGCCTTCCTCACCCACGGCAAAGCCCGTTTGATCTGTAACAAAAGTTATACTGTAAAGATGATTTGAGGAAACCAGGTTACCTTTTTCCCAGTTCAAACCTGCATCATCCGTTTGCAAAACGGTACCGTAATCCCCGCAGATATACCCGTTATGTTTATCAACAAAATAAACGTCATTCAAAGGAGGTGTATCCGATTCAGGCGGGTCCTGAAAAACCCATCCACTGGTACCTTGTCCGCCGTTACCGGTATTCAGTATTATGGCAGGAGTTTCATTATCAATTGTGCCTACAATCCAGCCATCAGAACTATTAGGAAAATAAACACTTTTTAAATCCCCTTCGGTAGGGGATGTTTGTGTATCCCAGCTTTCTCCATTATTACCGGAAAACAAAATTACACCATGATTACCAACTATCCACATTTTGGTGTTATTCAACCAGAAAATATCGTTCAGGTTTTTGTTCGTAAGATTTTCCTGCACTATCCAGGTTTCACCGTTATCCTCAGTTGTTATAAAAGTACCTTTATCTCCCACGATCCAGCCATTTCCATCATTGTCAAAAGCAATATCTTTCAATGCCACTCCAAGACTGTCAATTTCAACACGCTCCCAGTCTTCGGGTTGTGACGGAGTATCATTGTTATCGTCATCATCTTTACAGGCTGAAAACATCAGAAGGGTAATTGCAGTTAGAAAAGCTAAAATGCTAAAAGTGTACTTTTTCTTCATAATATCTTTTTTTTCAATTATTAAAAACAAAGTTAACCTTTAAAAAATACAAAAACCATACCCAACAATTTAGATTAACTCTATATTACATATGCAAACATAATAACAGCCTTTTTAGTACTTTTGCGGAGAAAATTATAAAGGAGAAAAATCATGTCTGTAATAATAAGAGGTGAAAGATTAACGATTGAGGACCTAGTTAAAGTAGCACGTCATCATGAAAAAGCAGAGCTGCACCCTGTGGCAATTGAAAAAATCAATAAATGCCGGGCCATGCTGGAAAAAAAAATCCAGGCCCGTGAGATCATGTACGGTGTTAATACAGGAATAGGAGAATTTTCGGAAGTTGTATTAGCAGATGAGCAGGTAAAAGATTTTCAAAAATACCTGATTTATAATCATGCAGCCGGTATTGGCGATCCAATGCCCATCGAGCATGTGAGAGCTGCTATGCTCGGGCGAATCAATGTACATGCACACGGCAACTCAGGCCCCAGACTTGAGATCACACAAACGCTTGTTGAAATGCTGAATAAGGGAGTAACACCCTGGGTATGTGAAAAAGGATCCGTGGGTGCATGCGGAGACCTTGCACCCATGTCTCAAATAGCGCTTTTATTGCTGGGAGAGGGAAAGGCTTATTATAAAGGAAAGCTTTATGAAGGTAAAGACGCTTTTGCAAAAGCGGGCATTCCTGTACCAGGCCTTAAAGCCAGAGACGGACTGGCTACTATCAATGGTTCCAATGTTCTTACTGCTATGAGCGCATTGTTTCTATATGATGCAAATAACTGGTTAAAACAGGCAGAAATAGCAGCAGCCATGTCCCTCGAAGCACTTAAAGCAAACATGAAACCTTATACCGTTAAGCTACATGAAGTTAGAGGCTTCAAAGGAGCCATCAGAAGCGCAGCAGCTATCAATAAATTAATTGAAGGCGGTGACCTTAAGGAAGGAAAGATCAAATGTAAAGTTCAGGATGCCTACTCTATGCGTTCAACACCGCAGGTAATCGGTACTGCCCACGACGCACTGGCCTATGCCAGATCACAGGTTGAAATTGAACTGAATGGCGTTGGCGACAATCCGGTTTTCTTCCCGGATGAAAACCTGCAATTGTCAGGCGCCAATTTCCAGGGAACACCGGTTTCATTACCCATGGATATGGCCGGAGCAGCTATAACAATGGTTTCCGTAATGTCAGAAAGAAGAATGAACCGCCTGAACAACCCGGCTTTAAGTGTTGGCTTGCCGGCATTCCTCACAAAAGGAGCAGGTATGTTCTCAGGACTGATGCTTAGCCAGTACACGGCAGATATGCAAATTGTTGAACAAAGAATATTGTCAAATCCGGCTTCCATACAATCCATTCCTGCTGCTGCCGACCAGGAAGATTTTGTTTCGATGGGAATGAATACAGCTTTAAAAAACAACCAGATACTTGATAATGCTTATGGTATTCTGGGCATTGAATATATGGCTGCAGCCCAGGCTTTAGACTTTAGGGAATACAGCTTTGGAAACGGTGTTACAAAAGCCAAAGAAATTATCAGAAAATACGTTGAATTTCTGGATATTGACAGACCCCTGTACAACGATCATAATACCATGAAAAAACTCGTAAAATCCTGCGAGATACTCCAGAAAGTAGAAAAAACCGTGGGTAGCCTCGAATAATATTTTTTCAAAGTCTGGCTTGTGTAAAGTCAGGCTTTTTTTAACTTTGTGTTAAAACCAATCAGGCATGGAAGAATATAAGCTCCATCAGGAAAATAGCGGCCAGGAGCCACCGCGCAGAACAAATTTACTGACCTTTTTATGTATCGTCACTTTTATTTCGAGCGGGCTCATGGCAATCATGTTTTTAATGATAACCATGAATCATTCCGCAATTGTAGAGCTGATCCAATCAGATAAGATCAACTTGCCTGGCATGGAAATATTCGTTAACCTACCCTATAACTTCTTCCTGCTCGAATTTTTCTTTTACGCAGGAAGTGTTTTGGGTGCAATTTTTATGTGGAACCTAAAAAAAATCGGGTTCCATATGTATGCTGCTTCGCAGATTGCATTGATAATTTCTGCTCTGATATACCAATCCAGGGAAGGTTTTTCATTACTCGACCTGATCCTTACCGTATTGTTTATCATTTTATACGCATCCAATCTCAAGTACATGAAATGAAAGAGGAAGTTACCAATCAGCAAGCAAAAAACCGGCCTTTTTTCCTGCTGGTTCTTTGCATAATTTCCTTTACATATAATGGTATATTAAGCACTGTTTTTATCACCTTAATGTTTTTTCCTGCTTATATCCAAAAAACCCTTAACACTTATTTCACAGATATAAGATTTTCAATTGCTGGAACTTATGCATTTTTAGCAAGCGGTTTTTTACTTTTTCTCATCACTTTAACCGGAATAGCAAAAATATGGGCCTTAAAAAAAACAGGTTTCTATATCTACCTCTTCACCAAGATGATTTTAATCATCATCCTTCTTTTCTCCGGCTATCACAGTTTGGTTAACATTGGAATCTCAGTCTTTTTAATCATTTTTTACTGGAGTTACCTTAATAAGATGAGTTAAAGTGAAACTTGCTTTAACCCATATTTTTCACACATTTTCATTTACAATACATGGAAGGAAAGATTTTTTTATTATTTAGAATCATTCTTTATTAATTTTTATATGATTGATTTACTGCATTTTAATAACAAAACCATCTAATAACTTTTATTACCTGATAATAAATTTTGTATTAATTTTTTGTTAATTCCTTTGTATTTTTATATTTTGCAAGATAATTTAGGATTTAGTAACAATCAATCTTAACAATTGATTTTACTAAGCATATAGAAGGATATTAAATAGTATAAACAAATTAATTGTTAACCAAATTTATTAATTATGAGAAAGTTTACGATTTTTCTTGCATTCATGCTTCTTAGCAGTTTGCAGGTAGTATTAGCTCAAACAAAAATTACAGGAAAGGTTA
>CAZTAW010000015.1:0-18074 GCA_964611705.1 uncultured Bacteroidales bacterium | reverse complement strand
ATTGGTGCTACAACCGACCTGGATGGTAAGTATGAGCTTACTGTTCCGGAAGATGCAGAAGCACTGGTATTTTCCTATGTTGGTATGACCACCAAAGAAGTTGAGATTGGTGGGCGTACGGTAATTAACGTTGAGCTGGAATCAGCAGCCTATGCGATGGATGAGGTTGTGGTAACAGCCCTGGGTATATCAAGGGAGGAAAAATCCCTGGGTTATGCCGTTCAGGATGTTAATGCCGAAGAGCTGACCAAAGCCCGTCCAAACAACGCACTTCAGGCTCTGTCAGGAAGGGTTTCCGGTGTTCAGATCAGCAGTAATACCGGTAATATGGGAGGTTCTTCACGCGTATTGATCCGTGGTGCTTCTTCTGTTGCAGGTGAGAACCAGCCACTGTTTGTTGTAGATGGTGTTATCCTCGACAACAGTAACTTTACATCCCTTGATCAGGCCAGGGGTGGCGGTGGTTATGACTATGGTAACGCTGCCAACGACATTAACCCTGACGACATCGAAAGCGTATCGGTTCTTAAAGGTCCTGCAGCTTCTGCGCTTTATGGTTCAAGAGCTGCCAATGGTGTGATCATCATCACAACAAAAAAAGGAAAAGCAAGAGCGGCTGCCGGTAAAAAAGGTATCGGCGTTAGCGTTAATTCAGGTATGACATTTGACCAGGTATCCAAATTACCCAATTACCAGAATCAGTATGGTGGTGGTTTCGGATGGGATACATTATGGTATAGCCAACATCCTGAAGCGTTCGGTGACAGAACAAACGGTTATTATCAGATGCCGGGAGGAGACTCCTATGACCTGATGCCCAACTATGCTGTTGACGAAAGCTGGGGCCCGGAATTAAACGGACAAATGCATCGTCCATGGTACTCCTTTAACAAAGAAGGTATTCCTGAACATTTTGCAGAAAATGTACCCTGGGAAGCTCATGAAGATAACATTAAGAACTATTACAAAACCGGACAAACCTGGACAAACAACGTAGCATTGACCGGTGGTAATGAAGATGCTTATTTCAGGCTTTCATACACAAACATGCATCAGGAGGGAGTTTATCCCAATTCAAAACTTGACAAGAATAGCATCAACTTCAGCGGTTCTGCCAAACTGGGCGAAAAGCTGACTGCGTTCACAAGCTTCAACTATGTTCTTACAAAAGGTAAAGCAAGAGCCGGTACGGGATATGACAATGCCGGCAGAAACGTAATGGGTTCATTCAACCAGTGGTTCCAGCGTCAGATCGATATGGAAAAACTAAAACAATACTGGATCAACCCTGACGGAACGCAGAACTCATGGAACAGAACTGCATGGGACAATGCATTCCCGAAATACTGGGACAACCCCTACTGGGCTCAGTACAAAAACTATCCTGAAGACCAGAGAAACCGTTTCTTCGGTAACATCGGTATGACATACGAATTCAACGACTGGTTGAGCGTAACCGGAAAATTAAACAAAGATTTCTATGCCGACAGAAGAGAAGAAAGAATTGCTTACGGTTCAAACGCAACATCATATTATCGTGAAGAGATCCGTCAGGTATCGGAGACCAACGCGGAATTCCTGTTCCAGGTTAATAAATATCTCACCGAAGATATTTCATTGAATGCCAACTTTGGTGGAAACCAGATGACAAGAAAATACTACCGCAACCAGATGCAGACACAGGGTGGTCTTACCATTCCCAACTTCTATAACCTTGCCAACACAACTGACCCTATTACTGTTGACGACTACATGCGCGAAAAGAAAATCAATTCTCTGTATGCAAGTGTGTCTTTCGGCTGGAGAAGCATGCTTTACTTAGACCTCACTGCACGTAATGACTGGTCTTCTACATTACCAGAAGATGATAATTCATATTTCTATCCTTCAGCAACAGCAAGTTTTGTGTTTTCAGAACTTAGCGCTTTGCAAAATATGAACTGGCTTACATTCGGTAAATTAAGACTTGGCTGGGCACAGGTTGGTAATGACACAGATCCTTATCAAATCTACCCGGTATACAATGCTAAAGAAAACTTTGGCAGCAATCCATTATATACCGTACCCAACCAGTTGAATAATGACAAACTGAAACCAGAACAAACTACTTCAATGGAAGTTGGTATGGATATGAAATTCCTTAATAACAGACTTGGTTTTGATATTACCTATTATGATATGGAAACCACAGATCAAATCTTTAATGTACCCTTATCAGCAAGTACAGGCTATACATCCAGGGTCATTAACGCTGGTAAGATGACCAACAAGGGAATTGAGCTTATGTTAATGGGTACACCGGTTAAAACCAAAGATTTTAGCTGGGACATTTTCCTGAACCTTGCACATAACAAAAACGAATTGGTTGAACTGACAGAAGGAATTGACAATTACCAGTTTGTTAATGCTCCCTTCGCAGTATCTGTTAACGCAACTGTTGGAGAACCTTACGGAACCATTATGGGACGTGGATATGTATATGAAGACGGACAAAAACTTGTTGACGCTGCCGGAATGTATGCAAGAACAAGCGACGTTGTCGTTCTGGGTAACGTTATGCCCGATTATACAGGTGGTCTTGGAAACACATTCAACTACAAAAACATCTCCCTCAGTGTATTGTTCGATTTCAGACAAGGTGGAGACCTCTTCTCAACATCATATCTCTGGGGAATGTATAGCGGAATGATTGAAGAAACAGTTGAAAACAATATCCGCGAAGACGGTATCGTACTGGAAGGTGTAATGGAAGACCCCGAAAACCCAGGAACATATATTCCTAACACGCAAGTTACTGATGTAAACACTTACGGATTGAACCACTATTTCAATGCTGAAATGAACATATTTGACGCAAGCTTTATTAAATTAAGAGAGCTTAGCTTAACATACAGGTTGCCGAGCAACGTACTCAAAAAGCTTCCATTCGAAAATATAGCCATTACATTGATCGGACGTAACCTCTTTGTATGGTCAGATATGGAACACATAGATCCTGAACATGTTGTAAGTGCCAATAACGTTCAGGGTATTGAAGGTGCTCAGGTACCGCCCATTCGTAGCTTTGGATTTAACTTAAGTTTCAACTTATAAGGGAGTAAATTATTTTAATAACATAAAACCGAGAAAAAATGAAGAAAATATCTAACAAAATAATTGCACTCAGTTTTATTGTACTGTTCCTCTTTGTGGGATGTACAAAAGACTTTGAGAACATTAACACGGATCCGAATTCTCCTACCAAGATCCCACCCCAATACCTGCTTACTTCAGCAGAAAAAGTATTGATGGCATTTTTATGGGATGAATGGTGGAACGGACGCTTTGGCTGTCTTTATGCACAGTATTTCTCACAAACATCATATACCGACGAGAGCAGATACAGCCCGCGTGATGGTGTTTTAAACAACTACTGGGTTTATTTCTATGCCGGAAGAGATGCCGGACTTACCGGTGCCCTCAATGGTGGTGGTATGGAAGACCTGCAAAGGATCATCAAACTTAATACCGATGAGGATACAAAAGGTGAAGCATCCGCATCCGGTAATAACAATAACCAGATCGCTATTGCGCATATCCTGAAAGTATGGATGTTCCAAATCCTTACAGACTCATGGGGAGACATTCCATATAAAGAAGCTTTATTGGGTAAGGAATATGAACAACCTGCCTATACTCCTCAGGAAGATATATACACAGGTATGTTCGAAGAACTCGATAATGCACTTTCTATCATGGACCTGGAGGCAACAAATATGATCCAGGGTGATATGATTTATGGTGGTGATATGATGAAATGGAAAAAGTTTGCCAATTCACTGAAAATGAGATTAGCAATGCGTATTGTGAATGCAGATGAAGCAACCGCAAAAGCTAAAATTTTAGAAGCATACGAAGGTGCATTTGAAAGCAATGCCGACAATGCGCAGTTTCCATTCATGGATGGCGTTCCAAACAACAACCCGCTTAACGAAAATCAGAAAACAAGGCAGGACTTTGGTGTTGCAAAAACGCTTCTTGACCACATGATAAATCTGGAAGACCCGCGTACTGGCTTCTATGCCAACAAATCAGTTGCCAGTGACGAATTCGTTGGATTCCCTTACGGAATGACAAACAGTGAAGCTACGCCATTGAGCAATGATGATTTCTCAATGCCGGGTAACATTGTTTATGCACCAACAGCACCTGGTTTCTATATGAACTATGATGAGGTTCTGTTTATCCTGGCAGAAGCAGCTCACAGATGGCCCGGAGATTTTTCAACAACAGCACAGCAGTATTATGAAGATGCTATCCATGCTTCCATGGAAATGTGGAATATGCTCAGGGATAATACACCTACTTCATGGTACAGGATTGACAATGCTGCTACACTTGAAAGAACATTGCCTGATCCTATCACTGAACAAATGATTACAGAATACCTTGAAGGTGATGGTGTTGCATGGAATGCTGATGAAGCACTTATGCTGATCGGTACACAGAAGTATATTGCATTGTATCCGCAAGGACTTCAAGGCTGGTTCGAATGGAGAAGACTTGGTCATCCCAAGCTTCTTGAACCAGGTGAAACAGTTACCGGACCCGGATATGAATATACATTTAGCCCACTACAGGGAAGCGCTATTCCGCGCAGAATGTATTATCCTTCAAATGAGCAAAGCCTGAACGAAGCCAGCTACCAGGCAGCAGTTGCTTCTCAGGGAGCAGATGTATTCTCAACCCATGTATGGTGGGATGTACCTCAAAACTAATTGATAATCCTTTAATACAAAAAAGCCTCTCCTTACGGGGAGGCTTTTTTTATGTTATCAGAGGTAATTTCTTCTATCTAATCAGGGTTTGCTTTCTGTCAGCACCCACCGAAACAATGGAGATCGGGATATTCATTTCTCTTTCAATAAACCGAATGTAAGCATACAGTTCCTGAGGGATATCTTTAATTGAGGTTAGCAGACTGATATCCTGCTTCCATCCCTTAAGCTCAGAGTAATAGGGTGTAAAATCAACATCGGGAAAGTTAAATGGCAATTGCACCGTTTTTTTGCCTTCTATCTCATATGCAGTGCAGATATTCAGTTTTTCAAAAGGACTGAGAACATCCGTCTTCATCATGATTAACTCATCAACACCATTCAGCATAACAGCATATTTCAAGGCAGGAAGGTCGAGCCAGCCACAACGACGAGGCCTCCCGGTTGTAGAGCCGTATTCGTTTCCAACATCCCTTAAAACATCCCCTTCTTTGTTGGTTAATTCGGTAGGAAAGGGGCCGCTTCCAACACGCGTACAATAGGCCTTAAAAATACCATAAATCCTTCCGATATTTTTGGGCGCAACTCCCAGACCTGAACATACCCCTGCACTAATGGTATTTGAGGAAGTTACAAAAGGATAGGAGCCAAAATCTATATCCAATAAGGTTCCCTGAGCACCTTCGGCAAGAATGGACTTTCCGTTTCTGATGGCTTCATTCACATAATATTCACTATCAATGAAGTGACATTTTTTCAGATATTCATTCGCTTCAAACCACTGTTTCTCATATGTTTCAAAATCCAGCCCATCAATTTCATAAGAAGCATAATCAAATTTATAAAAATCAATGATTTCTAAATGCTTCTGTTTAAGCTTGTTGTATCTTGTTTTGAAGCTATCATTAAAAAGGTCACCCATTCTGATGCCATTTCTTCCTATCTTATCAGAATAGGCCGGCCCAATTCCCTTTAAAGTTGAACCGATCTTTTCTTTCCCTTTTGCTTTTTCATACGCAGCATCCAGTAAACGATGGGTAGGAAGAATCAGATGGGCTTTCTTTGAAATATAAAGATTATCCTCAGCGTTTATGCCTCTTTCGGATAACCCCTCCAATTCTTTATATAGAATGAAGGAATCAATGATCACACCACTTCCGATGATATTAATTTTCTTTTTATCAAAAATTCCTGAAGGTATGGTATGTAATATGAATTTGTTTCCGTCAAATTCTATTGTATGGCCAGCATTGGGGCCACCCTGGAATCGGGCAACAATATCATATTTGGGGGTTAATACATCTACAATTTTTCCTTTACCTTCGTCGCCCCATTGCAGGCCTAAAAGAACATCTATCTTCATAAATTCTGCTTAGGATTTATTGCTGAATATCTGTATTAATTTCACTTTTTTTTGCATCATCATTACATGTTCCATAAAAAGTCAGTGAATGATGGGTAACTTTTACATTTAACAATTTTTCAACTGCATCTTTAATCTCCTGAATTCTGGGATCGCAAAATTCCAGAACTTTTCCCGTGTCCACACTAATAAAGTGATCGTGTTGCTTGTATTTGAATGAACGTTCAAACTGTGCGCAGTTATTACCAAACTGATGTTTGGTAACCAGGTTACAGTCCAACAACAATTCTATTGTATTATATAGCGTAGCCCTTGACACCCTGTATTTGTTGTTTTTCATACGGATATACAAAGTTTCGATATCAAAATGACCGTCTGTGGCATAAATCTCCTTAAGTATGGTATATCGTTCCGGAGTTTTCCTGTGGCCTTTCTTTTCAAGGTATTCAGTAAAGATTTGTTTTACAGTTTCAAAAGTATCCTTGTTCTTTTCTTTCATTTTTTAATACCTTATAATTTGGGCATAAATTTACAGAAAATTTATTTATCAATAATTGGAATAAATAAAAATAATACGGAGATTTTTAAAACTTTTCACAGACGTCATGCATATCAGTAAGTGCCTTAAAAACTTGACTACGAAAGTCGTTTAAGACGCGTTATCTTTTTGATCTCTTTAATTTGTTTCATCTTATTCATTACCGTATTCAGGATTTGATTATTGGGGACATAAATAAGTATATCCCCTTGTGTAACACCTTCAGTACTTTCGATATGAATTGAGCGAATATTCAAATTATATTGATTGGAAATCACTTCCGTTAGCTGATTGATCAATCCCAACTGATCAATCCCAATAACACGAAAGCCTGCTAAGAAAGAAATACTTTCCTTCTTAAGCCATTTAGCCTTCACCATATTTCCGGCATATTTCGACATCATGCTAATGGCATCGGGGCAATTGGTTTGATGCACTTCAATAGGTTTTGCACCGTTAATAAATCCAATCACATCATCACCTGGAATAGGATTGCAACATCTCGCAATTTTGTAATTCACGGAGGAAGAATCCCCTCCGATAATGAGGCTTTCAGGTTTTTCTTTCATTTTTTCCCTGATATTTTCCGATAAAGATTTTTGGCTTTTCGAGAAGGGCCGAGTGATATATTTCAGCCACCCTCTATCGCCATCCGGAAAAGCTGTTTTTACTTCCCTGAAACCAATATTATTATTGGCAACCTGATAATACAAATCTATTGAGCTGGGCAAATTCACGCTATGCTGAAGCTTCTGCACATTTGCACCCGTAAACTCAATACTCAGGCCATCGTAGATTTTCTTTAATTGTTTGCGTCCGCTCTCTTTAAATGTTTTGCGGTAATCTTTTATTGAGTGCTTGATCCGTGATTTGGCCCTTGCAGTTGCCACAAAACCGAACCACTCTTCCCTGGGAATTTGCTTTTTGGAAGTAATAATCTCCACCTGGTCACCACTTTTTAATTTATGGCTTAAGGGTACAAGCTTATGATTTACTTTGGCCCCGATACTTTCATTCCCTACCTGAGTATGAATATTGTATGCAAAATCGAGTACAGTTGAGTCTTTTGGTAAGCTCTTCATATCACCCCTGGGGGTAAAAACAAATATTTCATCCGAAAACAATGTAAGTTTTATGTCACTGATAAAATCAATTGCACTGGTATCTTCAGCATTAAGAACTTCCCTTATTTTACGTAACCATTCATCCAGGCCGCTTTCGCTGTTGTTTGAGCTTTTGTACTTCCAGAGCGCAACATACCCTTTTTCGGCTATTTCATGCATGCGTCCGGAGCGTATCTGAATTTCAACCCACCTCCCTTTTTTACTCATCACGGTTACATGTAATGCTTCATATCCGTTTGCTTTGGGGATAGATATCCAGTCTCTGAGTTTTTCAACATTAGGCCGGTAATGATCGGTAACGATCGTATAAACCCTCCAGCAATCAACCTTTTCGGCTTTGGGTAAGGTTTTAATAATAAACCGGATGGAAAAGGTATCGAAAACTTCTTCAAAAGGAATTTCCTGGGATTTCATTTTCTCCCATATGGAATACACCGATTTTTGATCCGCTTCAACAGAAAATTGAATTCCCTGTTCCTTAAGATCTTTTTTGATGGGGGCACTAAAATTTCTTACAAAAGCCTTCCTGTCATTTTCTGTAGATTTTATTTTTTCGGAGATGGTTTCAAAAATATCAGGTTCGGTATATTTCAATGCCATATCCTCGAGTTCTGTCTTTATTCTGTATAAACCCAATCTTAAAGCGAGCGGAGCATACAAATAAATTGTTTCGGATGCGATTTTTAACTGCTTTTGCTTGGGCATGGCGTCAAGCGTCCTCATATTATGAAGCCTGTCGGCCAGCTTAATCAATATCACCCTTACATCATCAGAAAGGGTAAGCAACATCTTCTTGAAATTCTCTGCCTGTAGGGATGAGCTGGTATGATCGAAGATTTCCTCGATCTTGGTAAGTCCGTCAATGATCCTTGCAATTTTATCGCCAAACTGGGTTCTGATATCATTGAGGCTATAATCAGTGTCTTCAACAACATCGTGCAGCAGGGCACAAATTATGGATGTGGCCCCCAGGCCTATTTCTCCGGCTACGATACTTGCAACTTCAAGAGGATGGTAAATATAAGGTTCCCCAGTGCGACGCCGCATATCCTTGTGGGCTTCAACGGCAAGATTAAATGCCTTTCGCACAAATGCCACATCCCTGGGTGTTTTACGCGTACTCCAGGTTCTTAACAAACTCCTGTATCGCCGCAGTATCTCCTTATTTTCAGCTTCCTGCCCGGTTAAATACATTTCTTCTCCTTGTTTGTCTTTTCACTAACAAAATTAATTAAAATCAATGTCAAAGAAAATTTTCATGTTTTTTATCAGTTATATTAACAATGATCTTTGTTTCCTATATATTTTACTAAATTTGAACTATGCTAATTGTTTTCAATGAATGAAAAAATCAGTACTCATATTCATCATTTTATTTATCAACACATTACAATCACTTGCTACCCATCAGCGAGCCGCTGAAATCATTTACAAACATCTTGATGGCCTTACCTATGAAGTATGGATCATTACATATGCAAACAACAATCCTGCCAACGAATCAAGAACTTACCTACCAATTGATTGGGGCGATGGCAGCATTGAGGATATCCCAAGGGTAGTTAAGCAAATCATCGAAAATGGTGTTGTTTACAATGAATATTACGGAAAACATACTTTTCCCGGACCCGGAACATACACCTTATCTATGGAAGACCCCAACAGGAACTGGGGCGTTGTAAATATTCCCAATTCGGTAAATGTTCCCATTTATGTTGAGACCACTTTGGTGATCAATCCCCTAATTGGCCCAAATAATTCTGTAGAATTGCTGAATAAACCAATTGATTATGGTTGTGTGAATAAAGTTTTTGTTCATAATCCGGGCGCTTATGATCCAGATGGCGACAGCCTTTCATACAAGCTTGTTAAATGCCGGGGAGCTTTTGGAGATATTATTCCGGGTTACGTATTTCCGAACGAAGTATTACCCGATCCTGAAAACACATTCAATATCAATCCGGTTATCGGGGATGTAGTTTGGGATGTTCCCAATTTACAGGGAGAATTTAACATTGCTTTTATTATAGAAGAATGGAGAAAAGGTGTTAAAGTAGGGACAGTTGTACGCGATATGCAAGTCCAGATTGATGCCTGCGATGAAAATCCACCGGTAATTGAGCCCATTCCTGACACCTGTGTTGAGGCAGGAGACACACTTGAATTTGAAGTTAGGGCTTATAGCCTTGATGCGGATGAGGTTTCTATTACAGCAACAGGAGGACCCTTCGAATTTCCGGTTAATCCGGCCTACATTCAGCCAAATCCCGGAAGTGGCGACAGTCTGGCTACTACAACTTTTCATTGGGAAACCACCTGCAAGCATGTAAGGAAATCACCATACCAGGTATACTTCAAGGCAACCGATTATGGTTCGCCGGTAAGCCTTGTTTCTTACCTTACCATGCGCATTATTGTTGTTGCCCCTGAACCCGAAAACCTGACTGCAGAACCACTCGGTAACAGGATCATCCTAAACTGGGACGAAAGTATTTGTCCTCAGGCCAAAGGATATAAGATATACAGAAGAAACGGCTATTACGGATTTTTACCCGGCCATTGCGAAACCGGTGTTCCGGCTTATACAGGCTATCAATTGATTAAAGAAATTGGAGGTATTGAAAATACCACATTTGAAGACGACAATGACGGACAAGGCCTGATACACGGAATAAACTACTGTTATATGGTAACAGCATATTTTAATGACGGAGGTGAGAGTTATGCATCGCTTGAAGCATGTGCAGCATTAAAAAGAGATTTACCGGTGATTACAAACGTAAGCAACGACAGTTCCAACAATTTAAATGGTGATGTGTATCTTGCCTGGTCGAAACCAACCGAACTTGACACCATTGAAAACCCCGGACCATACGTATATGAAATTTATAGAGCCCAGGAGCTTACCGTAAACGAATTTCAGCAGATTGCAACCAATTCAGGATTAAATGATACACTTTTTACCGATACGGAAGTAGATTTAAATACATCAGGTTTTCCGTACAGATATCGTGTTGATTTGGTAAGCACAACCATAGGAGAGATTGGCCCTTCCGCCCCTGCTTCATCTTTGTTTTTAAACATTTACGAAACGGATGAAGAAAATCAACTCAGCCTTGACTTTTCAGTTCCCTGGTCAAATACTTTATTTGAGGTTTACAGAAGAAACGAAGATTCAACAGAATTCAACCTGGTTGGATCAAGCATGAATGGTAAATTTTACGATACAGGATTGATCAACGGAAAAGAATATTGTTACTACCTTAAAAGTACGGGTGGATATTCAACCCCGGGTATTATTGATCCCATCATTAATTTCTCACAGATTGCCTGTGGAATTCCGTATGATAATGTTCCACCCTGTCCTCCGGTTTTAAGTGTCTTCCCTGATTGTGAAGATATTTCAAACACCCTGCTATGGAGCAATCCTAATGACACCTGCGATAAAGATATTGAAAAATACCTGGTATATTTTTCTCCTCCCCCTGATATAAATCTTGTATTAATAGATTCTGTTTCCGATTACCGCGACACAACTTATTATCATGATGACCTCCCCACAGTAGTCGGATGCTATGCTGTTAAAGCTGTTGATTCTGTTGGAAACATCAGCGATTTTAGCAATATGGTTTGCATTGATACTCTCTGTGGAGGTTACAGGCTACCCAATGCTTTTACACCTAATGGCGACGAATGGAACCAATATTTTATGGCGTATCCCGAGTCAGTTGGTGCCGTGCAACGAATTGATATTATAATTTTAAACCGCTGGGGAAATAAAGTATATGAGACAACGGACAAATTTTTCCAATGGGACGGTATCAATAAATTCACCAACAAAGAATGCCCGGAAGGTGTTTATTTTTATATTTGCGATGTTTATGAATTCACTTTCGAAGGAATTGCCCAAAGAACTTTAAAAGGCTCCGTTACTATAATCAGATAAAAAAGGAGATGGCTAAACACCTCCTTTTCGTTTTCTATCGCTTTATAATGCTAATTAAAAATCCTTCAATCTGACGATAAGATCAACAACTCTGTTGGAATAACCCCATTCGTTATCGTACCAACTGACTGCTTTGATGTATTTTCCTCCCAAAACTTTTGTAAATTCCGAATCGTATATTGAGGAATAAGAATTGCCAACAATATCCGAGGAAACAAGTTTTTCTTTGGCGTACATCAAAACATTTTCCATTGCCTTTGATTCTGATGCTTCTTTAACCACATCATTTACATCTTCAACGCTGACCGGTTTTTCAACCTCCACCACAAGATCAACTACGGATCCATCCGGAACCGGAACACGGGAAGCCATGCCATCAAGCTTTCCTTTAAGTTCCGGAATAACCATACCAACGGCTTTGGCAGCCCCTGTGGTTGTCGGGATGATGTTTTCGGCTGCAGCTCTGCCCCTGCGCCAATCTTTGTGGGGCACATCGGCAAGTCGCTGGTCGTTGGTATAAGCATGTGTTGTAGTCATCAATCCTTCAACAACACCAAAATTATCATTAAGTATTTTTACCATCGGAGCCAGGCAATTCGTAGTACAACTCGCATTAGAAATGATTTTATGCTCCGGTTTCAGGCCTTCATCATTTACGCCGATCACGATTGTATAATCTATTTCATCTTTTGCCGGAACTGTTAGCACTACCCTTTTTGCACCAGCATGTAAGTGCAGTTCAATTTTTTCCCTGCTTCTAAAAATTCCGGTTGCTTCAACCACAACATCAATTTCAAGCTCTTTCCAGGGCAGTTCCTCCGGGTTTTTTATGCTCAGCATTTTAACCTTTTCATTGGGTGTGATCAGATAGTCATCCTTTATATACAAACCCTGATTAAAACTGGTCATCACCGTATCATATTTCAGGAGGTATGCCAGTACATGATCGTCATAAAGATCGTTAACAGCGATCACATCAATATCTTTTCTATCGTTTAAAATCCTGAATACCGATCTTCCTATTCGTCCGAATCCGTTAATTGCTACCCTCATTTTGAGCCTCCTTTCTTACTTAATTTATGATAATCAAAGATTATATCTAAAATACGTGATGCCATGGCCAATGCGGCATGGTACCATGCCAGGGTTTTGATCATTTTGTGCGCCGATTTCATGGTTGCAATCTTATCATAGATAATGGAATGTGTATTTCCGATGACATCGGTTGAAACAATTGGATCGGTAACTACCTGAATTAATTCCGGATATTTCTCAGCCTCAGCTTCCATGGCTTTGTGAACATCTTCCAAAACAAAATCATGTTTTCTCAACACTGTCGTAAGGTCAAGCAAAGAACCATTGGGCACGGGCACATTGATTGCTGAACCTTCAACGCTGTCTTTGAACTCTGGCATAATATCACCAATCCAATAGGGAGTAGGCGTCTCAATCGGAATGATATTTTCCGCAGCAGAACGGCTTCTTCTAAAATCACTACCTGCTTTATCTCTTAGTGGTTGATCAGAAGTATACGAATGAACCGTTGTGAGCATTGCAAAATCAACTCCAAAATACTTTTCAAGTACTTTCAGCATCAGGGCAGTTGCATTTGCAGTTGCCGAACCGGGAGAGATCATCCGGTCATCCGGATTAATTGTTTCTTCATTCACACCTTTGATAACGATCCTGTCAATTTTATCAAATGGCAATGATGACAGTATTATCTTTTCAGCACCTGCATCAATATGTTTTTGCATATCGGTTTTATGCCTGTATTTCCAGGTTCCGTCAACTACAAAATCAACATCAAAAACATCCCAGGGCACATCACCGGGTTTTACACCGCGCACCATTCGGGCCTTTCCGTTTTTCGATACCAGAAAGTTCCCATCCAGGTTTACATCAACGCGTCCTTTGGCTTCGGCATGAACAAGGTAGTGCAATATTTCGGGCTTGCCAATTTCGCTTATTGCAACAATTTCGATGTCATCCCTGCCGGTACATAACCTGTATATATGACGCGGGATTTCACCAAAACCCATTAATCCTATTCTGATTTTTTCCATATTTACCTCTTCATTTATTAATTTTTAACACAAATTTCACGCTAATGTTTATAGTTAATAATGATATCTGTTAATTTGTTAAGCTTGTAACGTGAAATTACCTCATAAATTTTTAAAAATCAATAAAAAAGATTGTGCAGGAATGAACTTTGTTACATCAACAGATGTAAAAATTATTATATTTTTGCAGCCGAATGAAGAACATCAGAAATTTTTGCATAATAGCTCATATTGACCACGGAAAGAGCACCTTGGCTGACAGACTGCTTCAGCTTACCCGCACTTTGGATGAACGTGACTATAAAGATCAGGTACTCGACAGTATGGATCTTGAGCGGGAGCGGGGAATTACCATAAAAAGCCATGCCATCCAAATGCAATATGAGGAGGAAGGAGAATTGTATACGCTGAACCTTATTGATACGCCCGGACACGTAGATTTTTCTTACGAAGTATCGCGCTCAATCGCAGCCTGCGAAGGAGCCCTGCTTGTTGTGGATGCCACCCAGGGAATACAAGCCCAAACAATCTCCAACCTTTATATGGCCATCGAACATAACTTGGAGATCATTCCTGTCCTTAATAAAATTGATCTCGACAATGCCATGATAGAAGAGGTAAAGGACCATATCGTTGAATTAATTGGTTGCGACCGCGATGATGTAATTGAAGCCAGCGCCAAAACCGGTTATGGCGTTGATCAGGTATTGAAAGCTCTCATTCAAAAAATTCCTTTCCCCAAAGGAGAAACCGAAGCTCCTTTGCAAGCTTTGATATTTGATTCGGTTTTTAATTCCTTCAGGGGAATAATTGCATATTTCCGCATATTTAATGGAGAAATTAAAAAAGGCGATCACGTAAAATTTGTGAATACCGGGAAAGAATATGATGCCGATGAGATCGGAGTATTAAAATTAGGTCTTTTTCCGAAAGATAAGCTCAGTGCAGGAAATGTCGGATATATTATTTCGGGCATCAAGACCTCAAAAGAAGTAAAAGTTGGGGATACTATTACACATATAGATAAACCTTGTGATAAAGCCATATCAGGATTTGAAGACGTTAAGCCTATGGTTTTTGCAGGTATTTACCCTGTTGATGCTGACGATTATGAAGAACTACGTGCATCAATTGAAAAACTGCAGCTTAATGATGCTTCGCTTAGCTTTATTCCTGAATCATCAGCAGCATTGGGTTTCGGATTCAGATGCGGGTTTCTGGGATTACTGCATATGGAGATTATTCAGGAGCGACTCGACAGGGAATACGATATGAATGTAATCACTACTGTTCCTAATGTTTCTTACCATGTTATCAGTCATAAAGGGGAAATCACTGAAGTTCACAATCCTTCGGGTTTGCCGGAATTCGAATATATAGATCATATTGAAGAACCGTACATCATTGCACAGATCATTACCAAGTCAGATTTTATCGGACCCATTATGAATCTTTGTATTGATAAACGCGGTACTTTAAAAAACCAGGTATATCTTTCCACCAACCGGGTTGAAGTCACTTTTGAAATGCCACTGGCAGAAATTGTTTTTGATTTTTATGATAAACTGAAAAGCTTGTCAAGAGGCTATGCTTCTTTCGATTATTATCAATCGAGCTACAAAACGGCAAATCTGGTTAAGCTGGATATTTTATTAAATGGTGAGTCTGTGGATGCGCTTTCTACGCTGATCCATCGTGATAACGCCTATGATTTCGGGAGAAGGATGTGTGTTAAGCTGAAGGAATTGATCCCCAGACAGCAATTTGATGTGGCCATACAGGCTGCCATTGGTTCCAAAATTATTGCCCGGGAAACCGTAAAAGCCCTCCGCAAAGACGTTACAGCAAAATGCTATGGTGGTGATATTACCCGTAAGAGAAAATTACTTGAAAAACAAAAAAAAGGAAAGAAACGAATGCGGCAGGTAGGCAACATTGAAGTGCCGCAGCAGGCATTTTTGGCGGTATTAAAGCTTGATTAACAGAACAGTTGCAAAAGAAAAGCACGATACATAAATCACGAATTAACAGTGTATGCATAAAGCACCTGGTTGGTTCCACTTCCATAATAATTTACAATGGCTTTACGACCCTTTTCTATAATGGTATCACCTGAACTTATATTTGTAAATTGCATTTTTTCGAAAAGTTTACAGGAAGCAATATTCTCCGATTCCACCGTGGCATGCACCTTTGAGCAGTTATTTTCACGGGCTGCCACAATAAATCTTTCTGTCAACTGACTGGCAATCTCTGTCCCCCGATGGCTCTTAGCAACCCCGATCTGCCACAGAAACAAAACTTCCGGATCGTTTTGTGAAACGAAGCCCCAGACAAAACCAATGATCCTGTTTTCATTTGATTTTTTCCATTGCGAATCATACGCTATTTGTTCAATTGCGGTTCATAGAGGTTGTTTCCCACTTCAAAACAGGATTGAAACAAATGAATATCGCTTTGGCCAGGGCATGAGTTTTCCCCCAGCGCCCTGCAATTAATACTCGCATAATTGATATTTTTTTAATTGCTATGGCGCAAAAACCAAACCTATTCTTTGCAAACCCCTTCAGGGAGTAATTTCATCTTGTGTAATTATTTCAACAGAAATCATTGGAAACTTTTTACATTTGCTTGTAACAAATTACCTAACTTTATCGTCATCTCTAAAAAACGAACTGTAAAAATCGTTTTTCCGGATGACGACCAGTGAATATAACAATTGCGTGGATGAGTTTTCTGACGGGGTTTTCCGCTTTATCCTGAAAAATATCAAGAACAGGGAAAAAGCAGAAGATATCGTGCAGGAAACATTTATGAAAATGTGGAGCAAGGTACGCGCCATTGATTATAAAAAAGGGAAGTCCTATCTTTTTACCACAGCGTATCACACCATGATTGATTTGATAAGAAAGGATAAAAAAATAGTAGATATGGAGGAAGAAGGCTCAATGCGAATACTAAGCGAGTATAATCAGTATTCCGACCTGAATGAAGTGCTGAACGAAGCTGTGAGCCATCTTCCCGAAATTCAAAGGTCGGTGATCATGTTGCGTGATTATGAAGGCTATTCTTATAAAGAAATTGGTGAGATCACAAGCCTGAATGAATCCCAGGTGAAAGTATATATTTACAGGGCAAGAAAATTTCTGAAAGAATATATTGTAAGCCCTGATCAAGTTATCTGATAGACGAAAGGCATTATGAAAATAAACAGAAATAACTACGAAATCTATTTTATTGACTACTTCGACGGGAACCTCTCACTTGCCGACAAGGAGAAGATGTTTGCTTTTCTTGAAGCAAATCCAGATATGAAGCAAGAGTTTTCGGAATTTGATAATATTAGCTTACCTGTTCAGGAAAATATCAATTTCAGCAAAAAGGAAAATCTTAAAAAACAGGATATTCTTTCCACAGGACCGATCAATGAGTCTAATTATGAAAATCACTTTATTGCTTCTTATGAAGGAGATCTATCTTTCGACGAAAAAGAACATCTGAAAATATTTCTTAAACAAAATCCATTCCTTGAGAAGGAATACCAACACTATGAAAATTCTTTCATTAAAACAGATAATTCCATTACTTACAATAAAAAAGATCAGCTAAAAAAATATCCGTTTGCCTTCCGCAGAACTTTGTATTATTCGGTAGGTATAGCTGCTTCTTTGGCTTTACTTTTTGGTTCTCTGTTTCTTTTTTGGGGAAATATCTTCAAGCAGGCAAAACATCCTGTTGCCGATCTTATTCAAATGCAACGAATCGAAAACAGGGAAGGTATCTCTTATCAGGATAATAAACAGACCTATTTCCCGGAACAGAAAGAGATCTCCCGTGATTTTTTTAAATCCCTGCCGCTTGATCCTGAAGAAAGAAAGTATATCACAAGACTTGAAAAAAAAAGCATACATGAAGTTATTGATCCGCTTGATGTTACAGATTCCGAGAATGAATTGATAGACATGCGGTTCAATGATATAAGGATCAGAATGAGTTTAGAAGAAAATTTGTATCTGGCAGAAAATACGCATAGAGAAAAAGATGAAAAAACCCTGGTTGGTAAAATACTTCGAAATTCATTCAATAAAGTCAAGTCCATTTTTACTTCCGGTAAAAGGAAAAGAGTAAAACAAAACAACAGTATTAACCTCTGGAATATTGCCGAAGCCGGCATTGAAGGTTATAACTTTTTAACCGACAGAGATATTAAGTTGCATCGTATTGTTGATGAAAATGGAGAAACTATCAGTTATGCGCTTCTCGGAAAGAATATTCAATAC
>CAZTAW010000014.1:0-27474 GCA_964611705.1 uncultured Bacteroidales bacterium | reverse complement strand
AAATATGTCAGCTCTTTCCATGATCAGTTCGGCAGCCGTATAACCATGGATTGCATAATGAAGTTTGTTTTGCACTTTTGCAAAGAAATCATGTGTGGTGGGTGCATCCTTATTGTAATCAATGCTCGTAGTGTAAATATCCGTTATCTTCTGATAGAAGCGTCTTTCGCTCAAACGGATTTCCCGAATCTCTTCCAGCAAATGCTCGAAATAATCTTCATCCAGGAAAGCCCCGTTTTCCATGCGTTTCCTGTCAAGAACATACCCTTTAATGGCGTATTCTTTCAATACCTGTGTGGCCCATTGCCTGAACTGTGTGGCCCGAATGGAGTTTACGCGGTAGCCAACCGAAATAATTGTATCCAAATTGTAAAACTTTGCTAGATACTCTTTGCCGTCAGTAGCAGTTATTCGAAAATTTCGAATAACTGACGATTCATTGAGTTCACCTGATTTAAAGATCTCTTTCAGATGATAATTAATTGTTTGGGTTTCTACATCAAGCAACTGGCTTATCAGTTTTTGCGTTAACCAGATGGTTTCATCTTCATAGCGCACTTCAATGCTTTCCTGCCTGCTTTGTTTGGTAAAGATCAGGAATTCGGCCGTGCTGTTGAGAATGCGCTTTATGTTTTTGTTTTTTGTCATTGTTTTCTTTATTGCTTCCAGGGCCTCAGCCACTCTCCTCCACAATCCTCACGTTTTCATCAATCAGGCGAAACAAGCCGCCCAGGTTTTTCTTCAGCAGAACGATCTCTTCCCGGGTGGCCCCTGTCTTCAGGTAAGCCTTGTTGATTGATTTACGCGGTGTTTTGATAAGGAGCTGCATGCAATAAATTTGGTTTACAGCTTACTAAAATAGGTAATTTATTTCAGATGATGAAGCGCATGGGAAATGGCGGAAGTCTGCCAAAAAGTTGAATCCTGGCGCGGAAGGATTACCGGAGTGATGGAGTATTGAAGTGATGGGGCGCTTGCTGCCAACGTGCAACAAGAATAAGACAATCAAAAAATCCGCTTTTTCAGGATAGCTGACTGTATGTTTCACGGCAAGCTGATTTATCCCACATTGCGCAAAAAGCCCAACGAATAAAATAATTTCTGTTCATAATCCCACAATTTATCAACCATTTACATAAGGCGGTTTTCTATAACACGGGTAATGTATATGTTATGATTTTGAGGGTTTGCAGATTAGCAATGCCAGACCTACCTATAATAATTCCTTCAAGACCTCCCTTAACTGATTCAAAGTTTGCAGATTAGCAATGCCAGACCTACCTGGGATATTGATTGTTTGCAGGTTGGGTTGTAAACTTGTTAAGGAAGCACTAAAATAGAAATTAATCATGAAACTCAAATGATTTTAGCCAGCCATTACAAAGTACGAAAATTGGATATTGCCAATAAGGGTTCCCGGGCTTTTTTGTGTATCTTTAATGTAAAGTTTAAAACACAACCCCATGTTCCTTAAAATTATTTACACACTGTTTATTGCTTTTTTTTCATTATGCTCACAAGCCCAGGTTAGCCAGCTTGAAGCACTGGGTCAAACACCGGGCGGTGCCGGATTTCATGTGAATTACGACAGCTCCGGACAACGTTTGTTTGTTGGCTGTGGCAGCAGCATATGGGTATGTGATGTTTCAGATACTTCCAATTATCATGTAATTGCAAAACGCCCGCTACTCGGAATTGTTAACGAAACCGATCTGTATGCTGATATTCTTTTCGCGGCAGCGACCCATGATGGTTTGTATGCGCTGGATGCAAATGCAGCATCATTGGATATTATTCATCATTATCCTGTGTATGGCGACTCGGCGGCTTATGATATTTGGCGGAGCAATGATACAATCTACCTTTCTGATGGTAAAAGGGTAAAAATGCTCAGGTACGATGAACTGAACGGATTTACCTTGCTGCGGCAGTTTGGCAACCCCAATGCTTTTTGTGCTGCCCAAAGGGGAAGTTATGTTGCTGTGGGTTGTCGTGGTATCCCGAAAGGGAGTATTTCGGTTTACCATGTAAATGATCTTGAAAATCCTGTTGCTACCTGGAAAAGTGAAATGATCTGGAGGCATGAAGATATCCGGTTTGCCGATTTACGGGATGATATTATTTATGTATGCGGCGGGCCGGCAAATCTGCTGTTTTCTAAAAGTTATTTTGTGGCTCTGCAGTTCACCGGAGATTCGCTTTTTATGGTTGACAGTATTTCCTACCCGGGTGTTATCGGACTGGCACAGGCCAACATTATCAACATGGATTCAAGGAATGATACTTTGTTTCTGGCTACAACCGCAGCCCTGAACAATCAACTGGAAACCATCGTACCTGTTCTTGATGCAAGCGGATTGCCGGATGATAGCCTGGAAGATATTGCACATATCAGGCCTGGCCTCTGGCATTTTGATGTAGCCCTGATGCACGGAACACCTTATCTGGCAACTTCTTCGGAATGGTTTGGTGTACTGTTTAGTGATGTTTCGGAATTACAGCCAACGGATACACTGGGTTTTCTTGAAACAGGCGGATGGACAGATAAAGGTAAGCTTAGCGGAGATACACTTTGGGCCTGCCACAGGGGTTATGGACTGGCTGCTTATTTAACCGATAGTCTGTATTATACTTCCGGATATATGACGGACTCGAAGATATTGCACATCTTTACCCAATTTGTAAGTGATTTCGATTTTTTGAACGACAGCCTTATCATCCTGAATACCGCTGAAATATATAATCTTGCTCCCTGGCATGAGGGAAGTAAACCCGAATTTGTAACAAAACTTAACCTGGGATTCATCAATACAGTAAATTTCATGGAAACAGATATGGGACCCAGAATTGTGGGTGGTTTCAGCCATATCCTGCCAATGCCAACTGCACTGGTTTTAGCCGATCCTTACGATAGCCTGAATCCCAATCCGGTGATAGACAGTGTGCAGATCAAAAACAATGTTCTGGGTGTTGCCGTGAGCGGGGATACCGTTTACTCGGGATATAAGCTCGGAAACCAGAATTACCTTGCAGTTTTTAAGGTTACAAATGATGAGTTTGTTTTGATTGATACCATTACTTCGCATGGAGAGATCAGGTCAATTTCGGTAGCGGGTGATAGGATCATGGTGTCATGCGGAACGCTTTGGCTGGCCTGGTATGGTTTTAAAAACGGCAAACTTGCGGAAAAAGGAAGCTATTTTGACTGGAACCTGAATGCACCGGATGTGTACCTGAAAAACGAGTATGTGTATGTTGCTGAAAAATTTTACGGTTTAAGGATATATGAATTCAAGGATACTTCTCAGATTGAACTTGTGGCTGAGTGCCGGGGTACCGGAGGCTGGAATAATTTGTTCGGAAGTGCTGCCGTGGATGTGGGTAAAGATGGACTGATCTATCTGAGCGACTTTCATGCCGGTGTGATCATCATCGAACCTATTGATATTTCCATTGCGGCGGAACAGGATAAATTTCAGGAAAGCACGGAAACGCTTATCGTTTATCCAAACCCTGCGAAGGATTTCTTTCATATTAACCTTCCATCCGGGAATAATGAACGCATCAAAGAATTGCACATGATTAATCCCAATGGTAAAATAATGCTTATAAAAAGAAATGTTGATTCATCTGATGCCATGATCAATATTACAGGCTTACAATCCGGTTTGTACATGCTAAAAGTGCTTGGTACAAAAAACAATGTTTACCAAAGGAAAGTTATTGTTTACTAAGTTTTGGACGGGCACCGCTTGTTTTTTTCACCTTTCATGAACAGGGGATTGTTAACTTTGCTTTTTACATAAAATCTTAATTAATGAGGAAACCTATGGTGGGGGAGGAATCTACAGATTGTATGCCTCAGTGGCTGTGGATAATGCTTTTTCGGATTATATTTTTGTACATGAATTCGGGCATCATTTTGCATCCCTGGCAGATGAATATTACACCTCCTCCGTTTCTTATACACCCCCGGATATCACTGTCGAGCCCTGGGAACCCAATGTAACAGCTTTGCCGGATAAAGAAAATTTCAAATGGAATAATATGGTTGATGAAGGTATCCCTGTTCCTACACCCTGGAAAAAAGAGGAGTTTGACAAACAAAGCCGGGAAATACAGAAAGAACGCAAAAAATTGCGGTCATCCAAAGCCCCTGAATCAGAGCTTGAAGCCCTCTTTGAGCGGCAACGCGAACAGGAAACAGAATTGCTTTACAATATGGAGTATTCCGGAAAAGTCGGTGCGTTTGAGGGAGCCATGTATAATCAATATGGTTTATACCGGCCCTATTGTGATTGTATTATGTTTACACGAAATAAAAACAATTTTTGCCCGGTTTGCCGGCGTGCTATTGAGGAAGTAATAGAGCAGTACGTGAAATAAACACAGAATCTTCACCAATAATACACTATCCTTTTTCCCGTTTATAAATTTGTACCATTAATCAATTGCTTATGGTTAAAAACTTCCTTTTGGTTGTCTTTTTTATAACATTTGTTACTATTAGTCATTCGCAGGTTTTTTTTGTTTTACCCGATGATGTTCCTGTAAGGGAGGAAGATGAGATTATTGCTGTTATTACGGGGCAGGAAGACAACAGGAATGCAAAGAAAAAATATGAACCACCTGCTATTTTGTTTATGCCTTTTCAATTCAATATAGAAGCTGGTTATTCCTATTGGTTTTATGATCAGATGGAAGGTAACTCCCCTGAAGCTGATGATTTTATTAAAGACCTTTCGGGTGGTTTCAATGGTTTTGCTGATGGTAGTTATTACCTCATTCCTGAATTTGCAGTTGGATTAAGATACGGTCAAATGCGAAACAGGGCAGAAAGAGATGACTGGAAATTTTATGATGATAATGATTCTCTGATTGCTGTCGGATATTATGAAAAGGATGTAAAGATGAAATTCATGGGGCCCGTTTTTTACAGCCATACTTTCTTTTTGAATGACAATCTTGTTTTCAATGCCAGCTTTTCACCGGGTTGGATATGGTATACGGAAGATTACTATGTATTAACCGGAATGACTTATGTAAAAGGAAATGACTTTGCGCTGATGGCCGGGCTTGGAGTTGAACTGGTTTCAGGTTATGGTGTAACTCTTGGTTTCAATGTTTCATATCTCAGGGCTCGTTTGGATGAGGTGAATTTTGGCGGCATGATCCAGAAATTTGAACGTGAGTTCAATCTCGATCATTTGAATTTTAATGTGAGTTTGAAGATATTCAGGTAAAATATTAACTTGCGAACCAAAATTTTAATCCGCCTGAGGCGGACGAGGGTTAATTCCCCGCCCCTTGGGGCGTTTTTCAATATTCCATTTAATACTCCGCTGCTCTGCGGCGGGGTAGTTTAATGCGATCAGAGACAGATTCGGGATTTATGAGCATTTCATCAAATCCCTATCCACCATAAAGCATCTGCTAACATTAACTAAAATCCCTCCAAATTCATCGTTACAGTTGGTATAAGCAACAAAAATCCCAGTATGATCAAAATGATCATCAGCGGGGTAATCCAGCGTACCCATTTATCGTAAGGTATTTTGGCTACGCCCAATACACCAATCAAAACGCCCGAGGTAGGGGTAATCATATTGGTAAATCCATCTCCAAACTGAAAGGCCATGATAGTAGCCTGTCTTGAAACGCTGATCAAATCGGAAAATGGCGCCATAATTGGCATGGTTAACGCCGCCTTGGCCGAACCTGATGGTATAATAATGTTAATGAGAGTTTGTATTACATACATCACGGCAATGGAACCCACACGCCCGACATTTTTCATGGATTCGGATGCATAATAAAGCAGGGTGTCTGTAATGTTTCCATTATTCAGGATGATGATAATACCTCCTGCCAGTCCTACGATAAGAGCTGCCGGCATGATATCCTTCACCCCTTCTAAAAACAATACCGTTATCCGGCTGGGTGATTTACTCATGGCAAAACCGCTGGCCAGTCCCATTACAAAAAACAATGTCGCAATTTCCTTGATATACCAGTCATATCCCATTACTCCAACGATCAGGAATAAAATGGTAAAAATAAGCAGGTTGAATACAAAGTAGTGAGACGATTTTCGAAGCATAAAATAACTGCTGATGACATAAAGGATGGTCAGAATCTGGATTATGGGCAATATGAGTGAGTCATTGCCCACTTTAAGCTCTGAGCTCTCAAAGATCAATGAAAATGTGATCAGGCTCGCGAGAATAACAAAAAAGGTTATCCATGCGGCTGGACGGGTTTTATATTCCATATTTTTTACATCCCCGGAAGCTTTTCCCCGCCAGTATTTATCATCTTCATAAACCGGAGATTTTTTTGGATTCTTCCTGATCTTTTTGGCATACCTCAGCACAAAAACTATCCCGATCAGGTTAATAATGATCCAGCATATAAACCTGTATTCAATGCCTGAAAAAAGGGGTACGCTTGATAAACCCTGTGCAATACCAATGGTAAAAGGATTCAGCATAGCGCCTGCAAACCCAAGCCCCGCGGCAACAAAACACATACTCACCCCCACAATAGAATCGTACCCCATCGAAATGGCAAGCGGCACGAAAATAATGATAAACGCAATGGTTTCCTCGCTCATTCCGAATACTGCACCAAATATACTGAACATGAGCATTATAAGCGTAATGATAATATTGTTGACGCCGAGCTTTCTGAAAAAGCCGTATTGTTCCAGCTTTTTGGTTCGCCGCAGGAATGATAAAATAGCCACATCAATAGCTTTACTATCATTCATAATCCAAAAAGCTCCACCAATCAGCAGAATAAAAATAATGATGGCTGCCTTATCAGGGTCAACAAAAGCATCGTACAAAGCTGAGAAAACTTCCCAGGTTTGCGGTTGGTTATCCACATAATGAAAAGAACCGGGAATAATTACCTCTTTTTCGGCGCCGCTTGGCAGTTTAACATCCTTTCTGTCGAATTTCCCCCCCGGAATAAACCAGGTTAAAATGGCAGCAAAAATGATGATGGAGAAAATAATTACATAAGTGTGCGGAATTTTTCTTTTTTTCGCCATAAATTATGTTTTTATGAAGGTTTGATTAAAACTTTTCATCGTATTTGGTCCAGAGAAAATCACCCAGTTTCCAGGCTTCTTCAACCACTTTATTTCCCCATTTATTTGTGTATTCGGTGAGGTATTCGATAGCTTTCCGGGGTTTTCGATTGTAAAGTTCAACGGCTTTTTCGTCTACTTTCTCTTGCTGGTCAAAAAGTTTTTGCTGCATGGGTTTCCAAACTTTTTCCACGTCATATCGCATATCACCCCATCGCTGGCATGCCAGGGTACCCATCCGGTTAAAGGCCCACCATGCAGATTCTCTGGTAAAACCATCAGGTCTTCCGGGTGTTTTGTAGTATTCAGGCAAATCAGTAACACCACAAAAAACAGGTATATATATAGAAGTGGCAACATTATCCATTGCGAGCCAGGTTACACCGCCAACCGGGTCGGGAAGCCAGTCGCGGCATTGAATAATAGTAGCATACATGGTATACCATCTGGCAATGGTACGTTCACCGCGCCAGTCCCAGCCACCATTGATATCAAAGAGCTTGTTTTCATCATATGGCATCTGCGGATTGGCAAGGGGTGATTTTACTGTTTTTCCTTCATCATCAGTTACTGTCAGATTCTTTGTCATATCGAACGGAGTATCTTCATAATAATCCTGGAAGATGACAACAAGTTTTTCAAGGGTAATCAGGGTATCGGGTTTAACTGAGAAAGGATAGTTTTCGGCATTGGGATCAAGTTTTAGAGAAGGAGCCACCATATCGAACACTCTCCATTCTCTTCTTCTTGCTGCAAGGGAAGTCCGGCTATCGGGTGCATAGGCATAGGCAAACCTGAAGTTCTTCTTCGATTTGCACCATCCCGAGTCAAGCGCCATATCATAAATATTTTTTGATGCCATAAAATGATCAGGGTCATTCAGATCAATTTCCAGGATGCGGCTGGCATTTGCATTAACTGATATATGCGCATCGGGTATTCTTTGCGCCACCCAGATTGAACCGGTTTTTCCTTTTCCGGGTCCTACGATCTCAAAATGCCAAACCTCATTTTTATCTGCAATGGTAAGACATTCGCCAAAGTCGTTCCAGCCGTACTTTTTAGTGAGTTCTCCAGCTATTTTTATAGCTTCACGTGCCGTGGAGCATCTTTCGAGCATCAGCAAGCACAATCGCTGGCAATCAATCAGTCCTTCATTAGATTGCAGGCAATCCCTTCCGCCAAAAGTACTTTCGCCAATTGCAAGCTGAACTTCATTCTGGCAGGGATAAGCCGTGTTAATATATCCGTAAGTGTGCGCAACCTGGGGTATCTCACCGATTTTTTCGTGTGCATAGGTTGGCATAGCAAAACTGTCGCAGGCAACGCGATTATACATAGTAACTGTTGCATCGGGTTTGTGATCTTTGACGGGGACAATATCTATCCACGATCTGGTGCGATGGCTGTCGTCAGTATGTGAGGTAATCACCGAGCCATCGAAAGTTGCAAGATCCCCTAATGTAATGGTAGTGCATTCGTCCGGGAATCCGCCCTCCCAGTCACTTTTATCCTGCGAAATAACAGGGTTTAAAAAAAAGCTTATCGAAACAAATGATAAAGCAAGAAGTAAGGCATTATGTTTTCTCATGGTGTTTAATTTTTCAAGATCAACAAAAATAAGAATTTAGATGAAAGCATATTTTTAGAATCCATCAAAATACTGAAATTAACATGAAAAATCTGATGTAAATGGAGTAACTTTGTAAATTATAAAAGAGTGAACATGAGTGACATCATTCAGCACGAATGCGGGATTGCTTTGGTAAGGCTATTAAAACCACTGGAATATTATCTTTCGAAATACGGCACTTCTCTCTATGGATTAAACAAATTACACCTGCTGATGCAGAAGCAGCATAACCGTGGTCAGGATGGGGCGGGGCTGGCTTGTATAAAGCTAGATATGGAGCCGGGAAAAAAATATATTTCACGAGTCAGGTCCAAAGACAGTTCTCCTATTACACAAATATTCAATAAGATTTATTCAAAAGCTGAGGAAATCACCAAGGGAAATCCCGGAAGGTTTAATGATATTAACTGGATGAAAGCCCATCATGATTTTGCCGGGGAGTTATTTATTGCCCATTTACGATATGGCACATACGGGCTGAACAAGATCTCGAATTTACATCCGGTAGCAAGAAAAAACAACTGGAAAACAAAAAACCTGGTGTTGGCCGGCAATTTCAATATGACCAATGTTGATGAGCTTTTTCAGAAGCTTGTTAATTTAGGGCAATATCCTGTTGAAACATCAGATACAATTACCATACTTGAGAAGATCGGTCATTTTCTAGATGAAGAAAATGAATCTTTGTATAATAAATTCAAAGAAGAGGGATATTCAAAAAAAGAGATCACTGATAAAATTTCGGAACACCTTGATCTAGGAAACGTACTGAAGAATTCATGCGAGCATTGGGATGGAGGATACGTGATTACCGGAATGGTAGGACATGGAGACGCATTTGTATTGCGAGATCCTGCAGGGATAAGACCGGCATTTTATTACAAAGATGATGAGGTAGTTGTTGTAACATCCGAAAGACCGGTTATACAAACAGCCTTTAATGTTCAGGCTGAAAACATACGGGAGGTGAAACCCGGTCACGCACTGATTGTTAAACACAATGGTGAAAGCTATGAGTGCCTGTGTAAAAAGCCAATCGGAAAAAAATCATGTTCTTTTGAGCGCATCTATTTTTCGAGAGGTACCGACCAGGATATATACCGGGAAAGGAAAAATTTAGGCAGTCATCTTTCCGGCCCTATCTTAAAAGCCATAGATTTTGATTTAGAAAATACGGTTTTTTCATACATTCCAAATACAGCCTCTGTTGCTTTTCGTGGGTTGATTGATAAACTTCATCAATTTTGTGATGGAATTAAAAAAGACAGATTGATTGAGTTGGGCGAAAGCCCCGATCCGGCTAAAATTGATGATATCCTGAAAATTAAACCTCGTATTGAAGAAGTGGCCGTAAAGGATGTAAAGTTAAGAACTTTCATAACCCGCGACCAGCAGCGCGATGAACTGGTCGGGCATGTTTATGATATCACCTACGGATCGGTTAGAAGAGGAATAGATCAACTGGTTGTAATAGACGATTCCATTGTGAGGGGAACAACACTTAAAAAAAGTATCATACGGATTTTAGACCGCTTGGGGCCCAGGAAAATAATCATTGCTTCTTCGGCGCCCCAAATCAGATATCCCGATTGTTACGGAATTGACATGGCGAAGCTGGGAGATTTTATTGCTTTCAGGGCTGTAATAGAGCTCCTCAATAATACGAATCAGGCGCATGTAATAAATGAGGTATACAGGGATGCGAAAAAACAACTAAGGCTTCCTATCTACAAACAGCATAATGTCGTTAAAGGTATCTATAAACCTTTTCGTGCAGAACAAATATCTGATCAAATTGCTGATATGCTTCATACAAAGGGCATACAATCCGAAATAAAAGTCATTTATCAGAGTATTGAAGACCTGCATGCTTCTTGCCCGGGCCATACCGGCGACTGGTATTTTACTGGTAATTACCCGACACCCGGCGGTAATAAGGTAGCCAATCAATCATTCATCAATTATATTGAGGGGAAAGATGAAAGGGCGTATTAAAAATCCCACCTATTGATTTTGTTTCTCAAATGCTCCGCTGATTTCTCTTGCAATCATTTTAAACTCCTCCTCGGTGAACTTGAGCTTGGGTTTTGAGAAATCTATATCGTAAATGGTGTTGATGGGAATAAGATGAATATGGGCATGGGCTACTTCCAGTCCTAAAACTGCAACACCAATTCTTTCGCAAGGAACAATCTCTTCTATCGCCAGTGCGACTTTTTTCGAAAACTTAAAAAGTTCGGCATAAAGTTCATCTTCGATATCAAAGAGATAATCAATCTCTTTTTTGGGGATCACAAGCGTATGCCCTTTGGCAATCGGGTTAATGTCAAGAAAAGCATAGCAATTCTCATTTTCAGCAATTTTATATGAAGGAATTTCGCCGTTAATAATTTTTGTAAAAATGCTTGACATAGTTGTGTGATTTATCTGTTTATCTCAAGAACTTCGAATGTTTGAGAACCTGCCGGCACTTTAATTTCTGCTTTATCTCCTACTTTCTTTCCAAGTAATCCCTTAGCAATAGGTGAAGATACTGAGATCTTCATTTCCTTTAAATTGGCTTCCTTTTCAGGTACCAGTGTATATGACATGGTAGCACCATTTTTCAGGTTTTTAATTTTTACTTTGGAAAGCAGCAGTACTTTTGATGTATCCATTTTTGATTCATCAATAATGCGGGCACTACTGATAACTTCCTGCAACTTGGCTATTTTGAGCTCAAGCATGCCCTGTGCATTTTTGGCTGCATCATATTCAGCATTTTCAGAAAGATCGCCCTTATCCCTGGCTTCTGCTATTTGCTGGGATATTGCAGGCCTTTCAACATGAACAAGATGTTCTAATTCATCTTTAAGCTTCTGTAATCCTTCTTTTGAATAATACCTGATTTCTGCCATGGTATTAAATTTTTAGTTACATATATAATACAAGAAAAAGACCCTGTTTTAAAGGGTCCTTTTCTTTTTTGATTGGTTTTTATTTCCTTCTTAGTATGCGAAGATACAAAAATGTAGGTAAAACTACAAATTAATAATCGCTCCTATTGAATGAGTATTATCAAAACTGTCGGTTGATCTGAATGAATAATCAACGCCAAACTTAGTGCCTTTTTCTTTGTTTAATGGCACCTGCACGGTCATTCCGGCGCTAAAACCACTAAATACATTTAATTTTTCGGGATCGCCCAAATCACTTGTGATTCCGTCTTCGTATGTATAAGCTGTTCTTATCATAACATAGTCTTTCAGGCTATACTCAAGACCTGCTGTAAACTGATCCTTTGTAAATGAATTAGAGGTAAAGTTACCTGCCAATGTAATTCTGTGATTATTAGCCATCAGGAAATCGTAAGCTGCCCCAATAAGTAATTGTGCAGGCAGTTCAAATGATGATGCCCTTTGCTCAAGCGTAAATGCAGTTGATTGTCCCGGAGGAAATGTTTTCAATGATAAACCATCCCCGGAGAATTTCATGGTTGGCCCCACATTTTTGAGGGCAATACCAAATTTGATGTTTTCAAGTTCTCCTGTCACGTAATGAATACCTGCATCTATGGCGAGTCCTTGTGCACTCATGTCCGATATACTCTCTGAGATGATCTTGAAATTTATACCCCCATAAATACTGTTTGAAAATGCACGTGAGTATGAAATGTTAATATTCATCAAACTGGGTGAAAAGGTTCCTATACCACCTTCAGGCAGCTCTGTTGTGGTGATATCAATTTCGCCAAAATTCATAGACATTACGCTTAAGCCCAGTGTACTTGACTCACCGACTTTGGTTGCAAATCCAAAAGAATAGATATTAATATCTGTAGATTTCAGCCATTGTGTGTGGGAAAATCCCAGTTGTGTACCTTCGGTAAAAGCCAAACCTGCGACATTAACATACATACTTTCCAAACCTCTTACATTGGCTATGCTAACGCCTCCCCAGCCGGAACTGCGGGCCCAGGGATTGATTAGAAGTTCCGTGGCTCCGGCTTGCCCCGAGCGGTCTTTGTTCCCAGCTTGCATGGTTGAAACATCAACGATTAATGTTACTGAAACAATTAGCGTGATTAAGTATTTATAAAAATTCTTCATGCCTTTATTTTTTATTAATGTTTTCAATACTTATTAGAAAATATTTAAGTCCTCAATTCTCAAGGATCCGAACCATTTAATTACTCTTTCTCCATCATCTGATTTCACATGAATCAGGTATATGCCACCTGCTATCGGAACGCCGGCAAAGTTTTTTAAATCCCAGTCAATATAAGAGATAGGACTGTCTTTTGTATAATGCCTTATTTTGGTTCCTTTAATATTATAAATGGTTACCGTACACCTTTCGGGAAGATTTGTAATCTTCACTGTGTTGGTCAGTGCATTTTCTTCATAGGTTGAATAGGCATAATACGGATTCGGCACCACATTGATCAGATCGAGATCCGACTGTGCTTTTGCAGGCATATATTCTTCCGTTGCAATTCCCTTTGTTGAGAAATTATAAAGCGGATAATAATTATTAACCGGGTCTATGACACCATATTTATGTTTTTCAGAAATGTATCTGCTGTATGGTCTGCCAATTCTTATTTTCAGAGTGGCATCATTTGAGAGCCACTCTTCTCCTTTAACACCCATTGGCATTCCAACATACATTACTGTAGAAAAAACAAGGCTGCCAATTTCAGGATAATAAGAAGGTGCTCCTTCTGCATTTAAAGTATCAATAACCTGTCGCGCCCATTTACAAGCGTCGTATGCCGGGCTGTTAAATGAGAAGACGTAAGGAATATTATTAATGACCCACTTTTTGGAAACTGTTGTATGGCTCCAGACATAAACATAGTGTTTACCACCAAACATTACATCACCATTTACCTGGTTGTACATATTGGGATCTTCAAGTTCGCTTACCGACATATCTCTTTTGGTTGGATTGAAAAGCATATCGCGTCCGTTTTGTCCAACAAGCCATGAATCTTCGCCAAATGCAATATTAAGACGTTCGCCGGTTTCGATATTGATCGCATATCCCGGGAACCAGCTCATACCTGTTTCGCTGATATAGTTCGGGTCATCGGGGTTATCACTTGGTCCACTTCCAACCGGAGCCGGATTACCATCTTTGTCAAGAGATTGTCCGGACCGGATCATGAATTGACGGACCGGATCACCATTCGGATAGGGTTTTGCAAGTTCAGTATTGGGGCACATTTCAAGTACTACTGCTCTCGACCATTCAGACTTATCCGGTGTTAATACGATATCAACACTATGCAGATCAGCCATTTTAAAATTGGTTTTTGAAATATTGCCAGCTTTACCTGTGGCAGGTCCTACCTCGCTTTGGTTAGGACTTGCTGCACATAGACCGTAAGGTGCCCACGTTCCCAGGGCAATTTTCTCATAGTATTCATATGGGTCCCAGGGATTTCCAGGCATGTTCCAGTCATTGTTATCAGAATTACCACCGGTGGCCTGATAGGTACCTGACCTGATCCAGTTTTGCGGACTTGCCGGAACATTATTATCTTCTACTCCTGACAACCACTGTCTGGAACTATCAGCATAGTAAAGGTCAGCATCCAGTAAACCATAGTTCACTGCAAATGTATCTCCCGGATATTTTACCTGTTCAATATCAACTGATAATCCGAGATCAATCAGCAATTGCTCTTTTCTAACCGTAATTGTTGTATCCGAATCGTACACCGTTCCTGTTTGCATATCTGTTAATTGCCACCTTGCAGTATCAATGGTAACACTGTCAAGTGATGAGGGGTGAATAATATCAGTAAATCTGAACTGATAGTCTGCTTCTTTAACATTCAGCGGATCAATAACTTTAATATTCACAGGGCCGCTACCGATCTTATAAACAGGTTCGTATGCAATAGGGTATTCCGGATCGCCAAATTTAATGGTATCATCATTAATGATTGATCCAACAGGAGCTTTTGAAAGTATTTCTTCTACTGTTTCTTCCGTGAAGTCAAGAATCAATCCGCCGTTTCCTTTACCCTGGATACGAGTAATTTGAGGTTGTTCACCATAATCACTGTTTGTTACAATACCATTGAGATTCTTATGTGGTATGGCAACATAGGGTGATCCTCTGCCATCCCGTCCAATATTCTTTCTACCTGCAAGGAAAGGTTCTTTTTGTCCATCAAGAAATTCCGGGTCTTCGGGGTCATATTTTTTATATTGATTGTATGCATAAGCAATGGCCATGTAATAGTATTGTTTGTAATTTACCAGCCTGTTGTCCCCACTGGCAAAAGCGTCTTCAGTGATCTGGAATGAATGAGAAATACCATTATCACCTCCAACAACCTCTACTACTGCTTCGAGGATGTCATATTTTTCATTTTTATAGTAATTGATGAGGGTAGTAACACCGTTTTTCTTATCAAACTGGGCTACAAGTCTGGCCTGATCCGGATCATGAAGGCTTTCAACAGAAACTCTAGCATCCTTCAATTGATAGATCAGATAACCCTCAAACTTATAAAGTGAGTCATTTCTTGGAAGGTCAGGATCAGTAGGTTGTGGGATCCTGTTATCGTATTCAGCGTATTTTTCGTTAAAGTTGTTTGAAGTTTTTGGGTTTGAGATCAATACGATAAATTCCCTGTCACGTTCTACGAAAGTTAGATTTGGTGCATCGGGACCGTCAAGCACTTTAAAACAGTTTTCAAATAATTTCTGGCATTTGTCATCCACTGTGCGAAGTAACTCAACGGAAGCCCAGGGACCACCTGTTGTTGCTCTTGCCCAGGGAATACCAACTGTAATATAGTTAACAGCACCTGAGGTAAGTGTAAAAGGTCCTGCTGACTGCATAAAACGCCTGTCACTCGGCTGATTACCTACGGTCTCTTCAGTCCAGTAATAACCATTCTGATTAAAACCACCATTGGGTGTAATTCCTTCGGTACCCCAGTTACATGGGTCTGAATCACCCGGGAACATGAAGTTACATTCCGGACCGAGAGCTCCTGAGTTTGTATGTGCGTTTCCGCCGTACAACATATGTGTATTATCTTTCCAGAAACCCCTCAGATAGTTATAGTATTGTGGAGCTGTGCGCGGGTCACCCTGAACACCACCGGCATTGTTGTGGTATACAAATCGCCTCATACCAAAACGTTCGTCATCTATAATGCCATTACCGAAGTTAACACCATTGATTGCCATCTGGTCATTTGGGTTAGCGGAGTTGATAATTGAGCAATCTCCTGTAAATTTTGGATTGTCAATTCCATCAGGGTCAAGGTAAGGACCCTGGAAGAAGTCAACACCAATTGCAGGGGGCTGGTCTCCGTATGCTTCAGGCTGTCCCTGTCCGTCAACTGCATTACCGTTATAACAGTAACCCAATCCACGGCCTACATCACAACCTACATAGTCGTCCCATGCATAACCAAGGTCTGTATCAACCCATGGGCTGAAAAAAGTATTTGTCAGTTCAAATGTTGAACGGTTAATTATTTCATAACTATAGAATGTCATGTTGTTTATTTCGTCATTGGTTGAGAAAGCAAATGCCTGTGCTCTGATTTCAAGTCCAATGGCAGCACCTTCTGTTTCCGAGTGAAAGTTTCCTTTATCATTAAAAATCCACCAGAGTGTCTGGTCACCTTTGATAATCTGGTCGGAAAGAATACTACCATGTACTTTAACTTTATAATCGGTATAAAGCTCTTCCATTGTTCTTGCCGGTGGATCATCGGGGTTTAACTGCCTGTTAAGCGGACAAAGTGAGTTGTCAATATCATAGTAAGGATAGTCTCCACTGTAAGGATCATACACGCCATCACCATCAACATCGTTGAAAGGCGCCAGATAAAAGCTCTGGTTCAGAGCCTCATTGCCATGAGCAGGCCAATCAAGGATCTCTTCGGGGATAGTGTAATCCGGGTAATCCTCAGCTTTGTTTTCGCTTGACCACCAGGCAAGGTAGTTATCAACCATTTCACGAGTCATTAAAAAATGCTGGTCATATTTTGCACATGTTGCTTCATCTACTGAGGCGGTTCCGTCCACTGTTAAAGGTCCTGGCCAGTAATCATTACCAATCTGGCGGTAACGAACAGCGGCAAGCTTAAGCTGATCATTGATGTCCAAACCTCCAATCCAGAGCGAGCCGGAAAACATGGAAGTTGCCGTACCTTCTTTTGGAATGAAGTATTGTGCACCAACACCACCTGGCAAATCCCACCACATATCTCCACCGGTATTGATCCTTGCTCTTACATTATTAATGTCAAGAAATCTGTAACTCGAAGCAGGAGCACAACCGGCTGTGGTTTGCTTGTATTTATTAGCCTGCTTCTTCGTACCGATAAATTTTTCTGAATATCCTGTCTTGATTATCATCAGGCTGAGAAACACGAGTGATAGATGTAGTATATTTTTCTTCATTGTTGAAATATTTTTGATCAACATTAACGATTTTTTTTATTATAGATTAAAAATTATACCTAAACGAATCATCCTGGGTGAACTGTAATTCCCAGGATTATTTACAAAAATGCTGTAATAATCGCGGAATGACTGCGGATCAATTTGCTCACTGATCTGTGATTGCCATTCTGCTGCTGCAAGATATCCGTCATCATCGGGGTTACCGGTGAATGGATATACATTCATTACGTTCTTTGTGTTAAGTACGTTAAGAATCTGAATATATATATTAAGATACGACTTGCGTTCGTTTTTAAAGAATATCTCTTTGTCAATTCTGGCATTCATCCTGAACTGCCATGGAAGGCGAGATCCGAAATAGGTTCCTTTAAGAATCTGGCTTCCTCCGGTGAGCGGAGAAGTAATATTTTGTGAAGCAGTATAGGGTGTTCCTGAGCCACCGATGAAGGTAATGCTGAAGCCCACGTTTTTAAGAACTTCGATTGTTTTACTTTCATCACTTCCTTCAACATTCTTCGTAATTCGTGGTCCTAAATATTTTGAACCTTCTCCGAACCTATAGTCGAATAACACATTAAGCTGATGTCTTCTGTCCCAGGGAAGCGGGTTTGTTGTTCTCAGGTTCGGAAGTCCTGCTGCAACCAGCGAAGCTGCCGTTGTAGGAGAAGCTCCCGTAGCATCTGCAAACTGCAGTGTGTATGATGCCCTGATCCTGGCTCCTTTGGTTCTTCTCATGTCATAAGTAACTGTTAAACCTTTAACGGTACCAAAGTCGAGATTGCTGTATGAGGTATAATCTTTGGGATATACCCCATTAAACCTGTAAACCTGTATCATGTCACGCATTTCCCGGTAGAAAGTTGTAATTGTCATGGAAGAGGTATTGGTCAGTTTTTGTTGGAAACCTATCTCATAATCAATGGTCTTTTGAGGCTTCAGGGCAGGATTGCTGATGAAGCCTCCTATGTTGTTAAAGAACCAGTAAGTAGCCGGGCTTGAGATAATATTGCTGGTCGGCCTCTGTGTCAATACATCGTAGTGAGCAAAGAAAAGAGCCTCGTCCGAGATCGGGAATGAAAATGAAATCCTGGGCATTACGTTAATCTGGGGCTCGTAATCTTTAAAGGACTTACTTGTCACCCTGTCCTGATCGGGATCTACCAGCAGCGGGGAAATACCGGTACTACCGCTTAGCTGATTAATATCGGTTATTTCAAAACCGTCTGCATTATACCATGTATCGCCATCACGATAACCAATAACTTCACCTGGGTTGTCAATGTTATCAACATAAACAACATAGTCACCACCCATGTTACCCGGGTGATTAAGCGTTTTTCCCTTAAGCTGATCTACTTCTGAAACTGTTCTTGCAGGATAAAGCAAATAGGGGTCTTTCAATACGGGTTGGTTGGCATCAAATCTGTCAACACGAACACCTACGTTAAAAATGAGATCTTTAAAAGCAAATTTATCCTGGATGTAACCTGCCATGTAAATGGGCTCATAAGCTCCGATTGGCCTTGTGTGCATTCCTTCATCATTGGTCTCATTGAAAAAATCATCAAAGCTGGGTTTTGTAGTAAGCTTTTCACCGGTATATGTAAACCCTCTGTAAATTGCACGATAGTTACCATCATTGAGCAATTCATCGGGGCTGAACATATCAACTGAGAATATATCTCCATCAAGATATTTGGTATGCATTTTACCATACTGGTCATAGTAGGTAATGGATTTATTGGCAACATCATAGGAGTTGATCACAATATAATCCAATCCGTTAACAGGTAAGCCAAGTTTTCTTCTCAGGTTTATATCGAACCAGCGTTGTGAGTTGGCATCGTATTTACGCTGATATCTGATTGTATCCTGAAATACCCCATCAACATAAACCGGCATAGGATTTTCAACATCCAGCTCGCGGATATGGGAGTTTGCCAGTCCGTTCATCAGGGTCCAGAAACTTGTAGCAGCATAAGCGTAATTTCTTTCTATACGTTGCTCGTATTGGATACCAAATTTAACTTCGTGGTTGCCAATATCTGCAGAAAAAGAACCATTGATCCCAATTTGTGAATTTTCTGTTTTACCGTATCCTGACTGAATTGTTCCGGGACTTTGATAAAGACCATATACTGATGAGGGGCCTTGTCCGTTGATCAAAGCGCCACCTAGCTGAATCTGGTCGAAGTTTTGGTAATTACCGATAGGACGACCTTCGAAAAGATCATAGTAAGTTGATGTCCAGCGTGCAACCAACGGGTTGTATGTACCGGGTTCGAAGGTCACCAATGTATCATAATCCCAGCTATTCAGCAACCATACATTTTGATAAGGCTGCCCGTTGATTGTATCAGCTCCGAGTTCGTAAGTTGGAGTTTTATATACTGTATATTTTCCTAAGTAACCATAGTTGAAGATATTATCTTCATGATCAGGATCTTCGTATACCGAATAAAATCTTGAATAGTCTGCCTGAATAGAATAATATACGTTGTTTATCAATGATTCCTTGTCTTTTTTACCGGAAAACTTTTGTGTAAAACGACCGAATACCCTCATGGTGTTTTGTTTTATATGGGTATTTTTGTCATAGTTAAACATAGAAGCGCGGTAATTATATGCATTGCGGTCGCTGTATACAAATTGCCCGCCAAATGTAAGATTGATCGTTTCAGTGGTTTTCACATCAATTTTTGCTGACAGATTAATATTGTAACGCGAAGTATTTTGCGTCATATTTACATGCTCGAAATCATCATCTCTGAGAAATTCAGCATTCAGGAATGTACCTCCTCCTGACAGGCCGGAAGGCCTTAACGGGTTTTCCTCTAAATAGTTAAGGGTGCTTTCTTTGGCTTTATAAATACCAATTGCCGATGGATTTCCGTCTCTGCGATATGTGATATCGCCGGCAATAAAATAACCAAGTAATGAGCTGATCACTTTACCTTCATCATCTTTACGCGTGAAAAGGGGGCCATTAAGGTTAAAACCCAGCCTGTTGTGGCCAAAAGCATCCAGAAACTCTGATGTTTCGAACTCAAATCCGGCTCCGAACTTTCTTGAAGGACCTCTTGTAGTAACACTAATCACACCACCGGTGGCATCACCATACTGGGCAGGCAAACCACCGAGAACAACGGATACCTGCTCGATGGCTGAAGGAGGCAGTGCGGATGAACCACTGCTTACCTTGATACCGTCAATATACATAGTGGTTCCGTCTGCACGTGCACCACGGATGTTACCACGCTCACCGTCACGTGAGAAAACACCACCAACGGTGACCGCAACAGCATTGGCTGAACGATCCGGCATTTTTTCAATTTCGTCTTTTGTCACCGTGGCGCCCTGTACCGTGTTATCTTTGTCAATAAGCGGAACACGGTAGGTCTTAACTTCCACCTCTTTTAAAGCTACCGCCGTTGAAGATAGCTCCATGTCGAGGAAGGTAATTTTATCTCCTTTGATAATAACACCTTCGGTAATTCCTTTTTGATAACCTGCATAAGTTGCTATCACATTGTATTTTCCGGGAGAAATGGGTTTGATCATGTAATTTCCATCAAAATCAGTAGCAGTTCCTCCAACCTGCGTACCACCCAATTCAACTACAATGTTGGCAAAAGGAAGCGGTTCTCCTGTTTCTTTGTCTGTAACTGTACCTTTAAGGGAACCTGATTGCGAATATACTAACATGCTTGAAGTTAGTATGATGCATAAGGATAATAGTAAATTTCTTAACATACAATAAAATTTTATGTTAGATTACACATTGCGCTTTTTAAAAGTCGGTAAAGTTAACAATAAAAATATGTAATAACCAAAAAAATAATTTCACCGGAAAAATCTGGCTTTACGTTCCAAAACTTTCCAAATACTTTGGTTTATTCAATATCTCCGAATAAATTACGGCTTGCTTCAGATCAAACTCAAAATCCAAGACTTCTTCGTCATAAAAACTTTCGTCGTAAGCCAACCCGGATTTTCTTTCATCTTTAACTTTATCGGCTTTTTGTTTTTTATCTTTTGTTTCTTTATGTCTGTTGAAATAGTTTGAAGAAAGCTGTGAGTTGTCTTCAACTACATTTTCGATTGATTCGTATTCTTCAACTGATTTGATTGAATGATAGTCAGCTTCTCTCCGTTTTCTCACTGTTTCTTCAAAGCTGTCTTGCTTTTCAGGGGCAGGGGTTTTTGTTTCGTAAGTTTTTTCACCAGATAAGGATGTTTTTTCTTCGAATTCCTCTAAGAGTGAATCTATGAAAGACTTTGACTTACTACGTTCTTCATAAGCTGATGTTTGATCGCCGGATTCCTGTTGGGCCTGACGGGCTTTTTCCTGTTTTTGCTTTAATTTCCGCTGCGAATTATAAAGCGTAAATCCTATCCAGGCTATTCCTATTAGTATGTATATAATGTCTTCCATATCAAGGATGGTATTAATCCCATTTACAAACAAAGCGTAAAAATAAAAAATTAATTACAAATGAAAAGCTATAATCAGTTAACGGCAAAATAAAATCAGTTTTCGGCGGCGGCTGGTATTTTCTTTTTAGCGTCAATTGGTGCTTACAAATGATTGATAATATCTATGATTTTTTCCCTTTTTCTTCTGGAAACCGGAATTTTGCTTCCGTCGTTCATGATAATGTACCCTCCGTCATTTCTGTTGAAACTTTTTATATACATACTGTTAATAAGGTGTGATTTATGTGTGCGTATAAAATTATGATCGCTCAGCAACTCTTCATTTTCTTTTAATGTTTTGGAAATGAGCAATCGCTTTCCGTTAATGAAGTAAAACATGGTATAGTAATTGTCAGATTCACAACGTATGATATCTTTTACATCAATTACATGAATTTTTTCAGCAGTGCTGAGGGCAATTTTTTTGAAATTTTCTTCTTTTTTTAGATTATGAAGCAATACGTTTACATTCTTGTTAATGTTGCCTTTTTGCTTTTTGCGTTCTACTTTTTTTATGGCATTTTGTAATTCCACGGGGATAATTGGCTTTAAAAGATAATCCAATGCGCTGTATTTAATGGCTTTAATGGCAAACTGATCGAATGCAGTGGTAAAGATGATCTCAAAGTTGATTTTTTCAATGTCCTCAAGAAGCTTAAATCCGCTTCCGTCAGGCATTTGAATATCCAGGAAGATAACATCCGGAGTACACTGTTGTAGCAGTTCAATTCCTGATTTGTAACCATCAGCCTCAGCAATGATATTCACATTTCTACAATAACGTTTTAACAACCCTGTAAGTGCTTCCCGGGATTTTTTTTCATCCTCAATGATGATGGCGTTGATCATGGGTATTTTTTATTGCCAAATTAATATTGGTAAAGTTACGATTTTTTTATTCTGATTCACGGTAGTGAATAATTAACTCAATACGTGTGCCCGTTGCTCCGCCATTTCTGTCTTTCAGGTCAATGATCTTTACCGTGAATTTTTCATTATGCTGTTTGTTTAGAATATTCAGTCTTTCCTGTGTAATAAGCATTCCTCTTGATTTTCTCCTTATGCCCGATTCATTTTTTATCATTTCTGATTTTTCCCTGCCTACTCCATTATCTTCTACCGTGCAAAGCATGTTTTTGCCACTTTGTTTGAAATCAATTGTAATATACCCATTTTTATTGCTGTATATTAAACCGTGAATAATGGCGTTTTCAACATAAGGTTGGATGATCATGGGAGGGATTGCTATGAATTCCTCATCCAATTTAGAATCAATGTTGATCTTATAGTCAAATTTATTATCAAACCTGAGTTTTTCTATATCCATATAATAACTAAGCGCTTTGATCTCGTTTTCGAGCGGGACATATGATTCTCTTGAATTGGAAAGTATAAGCCGCATAAGCTGTGAAAACTTGGCCAGGTAATTGATGGCTTTGTCCGTGTCGTTATTAATAACAAAACTTTGAATTGAATTCAGCGAATTGAAAATAAAGTGAGGATTCATTTGCAATTGCAATGACTTATGCTCAAGATCAAACATTTGTTTTTCGATAGTCAGCATTTTTTTCTCTACTTCATGCTTGCGTTTCAGTCCCCTGATCCGGGATAAAAGCAGCATCCACAATGTTCCGATTACAATAATTCCGAATGGTATTCTGAATGCCCAACTGCTCCACCATGGAGGGGAAATAATTATTGTTCGTTGTGCACCTTCAGTATTCATTACACCATCATTATTTGAACCCTGTACCTTAAATGTATATGTACCCGGATTTACTTTCGTATATTCGGCAACCGGTGCTGAAGCATCAGTATTTCTCCATTTTTTGTCAAAATTTTCGAGAATATACCGGTATTTGTTTTTTGCCGGATTTGTAAAATCCAGTGCTGCAAAGTGTATGGAAAAAAAGTTGTCATCATGATGCAGATAAATGGTATCGCTGTTAAAAAAATGATTCGGCATGCTTTCATTAAAGATACTGAATCCTGTTATTTCAATGGGTGGTATATTGGGATTGGTTTTTATTTCTTCCGGGTAAAAACAGTTGAATCCTTTCATCCCTCCAAAATACATTTTGCCTCCCGTTGATTTCAAAAATGCATTGGAGTTGAATTCATTGCTTTGCAGGCCATCTTTTACATCATAATTAATGAAACTTTCTTTTTCCGTATTGAATTTTGAAATCCCCCAGTTGGTGCTGATCCATAAATTACCTTTCTTATCTTTCAGCACACCATATATTACATTATTGGGTAACCCGTTTCTTACAGAATAAATCCTGAACGAATCGCTTTTACGGAAATATTTCACCAAGCCACCACCGCGGGTTGACAACCAGAATACACTGTCGTTTTCAGGGTAAATATCAAAAATCTTATTGCTTACAATATTTGATCCTGATTCTGATTTAATGGTTATAACAGAAAAAGAATCATTCTCGGGATGATATTTTGACAGGCCTTTTTGGGAGGCAAACCACAACATACCTGATGAATCCCTGTATATATCATATATGCGTTGTAAACCGTTTAGTTTGGGATTGTTTTCATTCTGGAAATAATTTTTAAAAGTGCCTTTCTCTTGATTATAAACACTCAAGCCATTCGAAAAAGATGCCCAGATTCTTCCTTCCATATCTTCATTGATCTTTAAAATGAAATTACCTCCGATGCTTGCAGAATCATCAGGATTATGCGGAAAGCCTGTAAACTTGTTCCTCGCTTTGTTATATCTGATCAATCCGCTATCTGCCGTACCAATCCAGTATATACCCTTACTATCTCGATAGATATCCCGGATATTATTACTTGCCAGTGAATTGGGATTGTCTTTATTATGCTTCAAATAGGAAAATTCACCTGTATTCTCGTTAAAAACATTAATCCCTTCTTCAGTACCTATCCATATAATGCCCGGCCTGGTTTCATAAAATGCTCGTACAAAGTTATTGTTTAAACTATTGTTTAAAGGATCAGATTTATATACGGGAAATTTACTGGAATGCAGGTCAAGTTTATTTACTCCGTTAAAGGTACCAATCCATAATGAACCTATACGGTCTTCGTAAATACTGAAAATCTTGTTACTGCTCAAGCTATTTACTTTAATGCTGGAATGTTTGAAGCTTGTAAAGCAGTCATTTTGTGCATCGTACATATTCAATCCTCCTGAGGAAGTACCGATCCATATATTATTAAACTGATCCATCAGCAATGCATTAATATTGTTATCGGCCAGGCAGGTATCCATTTCACCGGAATGCTGGTAATTCACAAATTTTTTTGTCGAGCTTAGAAGTTTGCTAATCCCTCGCTGTGTGGCTATCCATAGATTACCCTTGCTGTCTTCACAAAGGCTTGTAACATGATTATCAATCAGGCTTTCGTCGTCATCGGGCTTATGATAATATCGGGTTAATGTTTTGGTTTCAATATCATATCTGATCAAACCATATCTTGTAGCAACCCAGTAATTATAATTTTGATCCTGGTACAGACAGTTGATATAATTACTTCTGATTGCGAGATTATCACGCTGCTTATCAAGGTACCGGATAAAATCATCAGTTTCATAGCGATATTTATTGAGCCCACTTGCCGTGCATATCCATAGTTGTCCGAAATGGTCACTGTAGATGCGGGTTATGCGATTATTACTGATAGAAGTTGTATCATCATAATTTCTCAAATATGTTTTGATTTTTCCTGTCAATGGATCGTATGTATTCAGCCCGTTTTCGGTTCCTATCCAGATAAGGCCTGTTGTATCCTGCAAAAGTGCGTAGATTGTTTCGTTGCTTAACCCGTCTTCTTTATTAAATATGGTGAAATTTATTCCGTCATATTTATTCAAACCGTCCCAGGTACCAAACCACATAAATCCCCTGTCGTCCTGTAAAATGCTATACACTGTATTTTGTGATAGTCCTTTTTCAATTTTTATGCTTTCGGAGGATATCCTGTCAAAGGCAATGTTTTCTGTTTCCTGTGATTTGATTATGTAAGGATTTATAAGAATAGAAGTGAAAATTACAAACAATCCGTATTTAAGAAAATTGTTCATTTTTGATGATTTATTACAAACCGAGGAACCTTTTTATCCATGATTCCCGGTGTATGCGATTCAGCTTTTTTGATCTTTTCTTTGATTTTTTCATCATTTTCAAGGTCCTCTCGTTTTGGCGGTCCATATGCTCTTTTTTAGCTTTTTCATAAGTCAGAATCTGTCCTTTTGAATGCTGTTCCATTGATTTTTCTGCTTTGCTCTTTCCCATTTTTTGTATCAGGGAGCATCCTGTGAACAAAAAAACGATGATCAGTAACTTCAATATTCCAAATCCCGGTCTTTTAATCATGCTAATAAGCTTCCATTTTTTTACGAAAATAGAAATTAAGACCAATATGCCTGTAATGCTCAGAATAATATTTTTGAAATATATTTATTTTCATAACGTTTAATAGATCAAACATATTTAAAAAATGATCAGGAATACTTTTTTATTGCGTACTTTAAGTATTATTCTGCTGGTATGGATTTCTTTTTTTTATTCATGTAAGAAAGATGAACAGGATGAAATACCTTATGTTTTTGTGAATTTTTCTATTGATCCTTCCTCCATTGAATACGGCGATTTGAATATTCCGGGAAATTACGCTTATGTTACAGGCGGATATCATGGAATTATTATTTACCACCTTACACAAAATGAGTATATCGCTTACGAAAGAGCCTGTACTCATGACCCGCTTGAAGAATGCGCAAAAGTAGAAGTTGACGAAAGTGTTACACTGGCAGAATGTCCCTGCTGCGGTTCCAGGTTCTTAATGCTTGATGGCTCTCCTTTCGACGGACCTGCAATTCGTTCCCTGAAAAGATACCAAACTAACTTTGACGGGAAGTATTTGTATGTTTCCAATTGATGGGATGGGGTATTTTGGTTACTTTTTAATGTTTTTCTCAATGTTGTTGATCTTGATAACTATCGGCGTTTTTAGTCATCAGCCATTGGTCATTGATTTTGGTTGAAAACGATTGATTATCTGACCTTTCCTGACCGAGCCCCGGTTTTTTTCTTTTAATACCTGTTACAGGACGAGACAACGAAATAACACGACAACTCTAAACCCTACACCTTATAACTTTATAACCCTGCAAAAATAAACTGTTGTACAATAATCAATCTAATACCTGTAATGATCCGATTTGAAAGGGCCGTTCTGCGGAACGCCGAGGTATTCTGCCTGTTCTTCTGAAAGTTTTGTTAGCTTAACCCCTATCTGGTCGAGATGCAAACGGGCTACTTCTTCATCCAGATGTTTGGGTAAACGGTATACATCAATGTCATACTTTTTCTTCCAAAGCTCAATTTGTGCAAGGGTTTGATTGGTGAATGAATTACTCATTACAAAAGAAGGATGCCCTGTTGCGCAACCCAGGTTTACCAATCTTCCTTCGGCAAGCATATAGATTGAATGCCCGTCAGGGAAAACATATTTATCAACCTGCGGTTTGATGTTGATCTTTTCAACACCCGGCCAGGCTTCCAGTTGCTCAACCTGTATCTCATTATCAAAATGGCCGATATTGCAAACAATGGCTTCATCTTTCATTTTTGACATATGCTCTGCTGTGATCACATCTTTGCTACCGGTTGCGGTAACAAAAATATTTCCCTCATCCAGGGCATCTTCAACAGTCTTTACTTCAAATCCTTCCATGGCAGCCTGTAAAGCACAGATGGGATCAATTTCAGTAACGATAACCCTTGAACCATATGATTTCAATGATTTTGCAGATCCTTTACCAACATCACCATAACCACAAACCACGGCAACTTTTCCGGCCA
>CAZTAW010000013.1:0-27765 GCA_964611705.1 uncultured Bacteroidales bacterium | reverse complement strand
AAATTATTACACTGCTGAATTATTTTCAAGACCTGGTTGGTAGAAGGGATACAACAGGGTTTATATATTGCGTTATTATCATGGAATGGAAAGATTATATCAAAAGAAAAGTTTCTTGTTGTGAAATAATTTAACAATGCAAAATCATGAAAGAGCAAAAAGTTTTAATTCTCATATTAATATTGGCATTATTTATTGCCTCTGACATATTCGCCCAGAAGAGCAACCTTCATTCCAACTATGTAAAGGACGATACGGTTACATTTGCTATACTGGTAGTAGATTATTATAATTATGAGTTTAAGAAAGCGCATATATCCTACTATCCGCTTTGTGATAATTACTGTGATACTTCAAATATACCTTTTGAAATTCAAGCCATACCTCCTGATGTAGGATATATGTGGTACAGATATAATTTTACGGGTGATGATCTGTTTTGGGGCTGGATATTATGGTGTGGTCATGGCCAGATACGATACCCGACGAACTTTACGCCTGCCGGAGATTTTAATTATACAAATAACCATGTTGAATTTCCTGAAAATGCAGAATATTTTAGATTTCTGGGACCTGATATAACATGGGAAGAATTAAAAACCCGCGCTTCAATTGCTTGGAATGTTGTTGATTCACTGGAACTGGTAAATGAGTTTTCACAATATCCGTTTAAGGTTGGCTTTTACCCTTATGTTCCATGTGTTGGTATTTGCGATGACTGGATAAACTGGATAATATTTTTATACAGGGGAAATGATTATTATACCGACATAAACGAAAATCATACAGTAAAAAATGATTTAAACGTTTACAATGAATACAACACAAATCAGATTATAATTCAAAGCCCAATTTTCAAAGAACGGAATAGTGTTATAAACATTTACGATATACTTGGAAATATAATGATATCGCACGAAGTGCAGAGAGGAACATTAGAAATTAAATTAAACCTATCAGGTTTTAAACAAGGTATATACATTGCAACACTATTAAAGGATGAACAAGTTACTGCCCGATGTAAGTTTATTCTTGATTAAAAAGGAATTTATAACGGAGTTATAAACTTTTAAGCAACTCCTCAACCAGTTCCGGCACCCCTTCATCAGCCTTCTTCCTGATGATCTCAAGATTTGAAACCACACCCATGGGAGTAGCTTTGAGATCAACAAGGTATTTTTTACTTTGTTCAGGAATATGGTTTATCAACCCCGCTGCCGGGTAAACTACCAAAGATGTACCAATAACCAAAAAGATATCAGCAGTTTCAGCGATCTCTGCAGCAGGCATAATATTATCAACCGATTCGCCAAACCAAACTACATGCGGCCTGAGCTGTGACTTTTTCTCACAAAGATCCCCGATTTTCAGTTCCCAGCCATCAATATCATAGATCAGGTTGTCGTCAATTGTACTTCTTGCTTTGCGTATTTCTCCATGCAAATGCAAAATATTTTTTGAGCCTGCCCTCTCATGCAGGTCATCAACATTCTGTGATATTTCAGACCTGGAAACAGGTTTGTATATGTTGGTACTATTGAAGGAAGGGAAAAAGATAAGCCGGGAGAAGTTGGTAGTGGTTGATTGATATTATATCTTCTATTACACTCTTCATGAAAATATGAAAACTTCGTTTTGCTTGAAACGAGAAATATTATAAGCTTTTAATTTACAGTTTCTACTTATCTTTACAACTTCAAAACAAACATTTCATACTATTAAAACCTTTTGAGCAATGAAAAAATTAACTGTATTACTACTGATTTCACTATTTTCTACTATTACCTTTTCACAGGAATGGATAAATGACCTTCCTCAAGAAAAACTTGAAAAAGGCACACTTACCTTTTATGAAATCCAGGATGCTTTTAATGCATACTGGAAACCCTATAATGTAGAAGATGGATATTATATAAATGAAGATGGAGAGAGGGTCAGGGCACCATACTGGAAACAATTCAAGCGTTGGGAATGGTACTGGGAAAACAGAGTGGATAAAAAAACAGGAGCTTTTCCCAAAACCTCGGCCAGTGAGGAATTTAATAAATGGGAAAAAACCCAGTCTCCCGGAAGAAGCATTACAGGCGACTGGGAAAGCATTGGCCCTGATGCTTCCCCCGGTGGTTATGCCGGTTTGGGACGGCTGAACTGTGTGGCCTTTCACCCGCAAAATTCAGACGAATATTATGTAGGTTCGCCTTCCGGCGGTATCTGGAAAACCGATGATGATGGTTCCACATGGACACCTATCGGGGATGACAATGATGTTCTCGGGGTAAGTGATATCATTCTGATCAATTCGGTAACTGGACCGGATATTCTGTATATCGCCACAGGCGATCGCGACGGCGGTTCGATGTGGTCGCTTGGCGGTGGACAAAGCAATTCCAATAATAGTATCGGTGTACTCAAGTCAACCGATGGAGGTGACACCTGGCAGTCCACCGGACTGAGCTTTAATGCAAGCCAGAAGATCAGGGTGAACAGGCTGCTTAAAGATCCCAATAACAACAATACCCTTTATGCTGCTACAACAAATGGCTTGTATAAAACAACAGATGCGGGAGATAACTGGACCATGCTTACATCACAGGCATTCATTGATATGGAGTTCAAACCCGGCAATCCTTCCACTATGTATGGTTCTACCGAGGGATGGACAAATTCAAAAATATATTATTCAACAAATGGCGGGTCAACCTGGACACAGGCAGCTTCATACATAGGAAGAAGAACACAGCTTGGCGTCAGCGCAGATGAACCTGCATGGGTATATGCCGTTGTTTGTCAATCGAATGGCGGATTAAAAGGTGTATACAAATCTACCGACAACGGACAAAATTACAGCCAGGTATACAGCGGAGGTACGAAAAATCTGCTGGGCTGGTCATGCGACGGAAGCGGCTCAGGCGGACAGGGAACCTATGATTTGTGCATCATACCGGATCCCAATGATGCCAACACAGTTTATGTTGGTGGCGTGAATACCTGGAAGTCAACAGATGGTGGCTCTACCTTTTCAATAGTGAATCACTGGTCAGGTTGTACGGGAATACAAACCGTACATGCCGACAAGCATTATTTTGCCTTTCAAAATGGAACTTCAACCTTGTTTGAAGCCAATGACGGCGGTTTGTACAGAACTTCAGATGGCGGTTCAACATGGGCTCATCTTTCAAGTGGCATGGCCACCAGCCAGATTTATCGCATGGGCGTTGGTCAAACTGATCCCGGCGAGGTGATCATTGGATTACAGGACAACGGAACAAAAGCAAGGCTAAACGGAACATGGACAGATGTTATTGGTGGAGACGGATTTGAATGTTTCAGTGATTATACTGATAAAAATACCCAATACGGAAGTTTATATTATGGTCAGCTTTATCGTACCGATAATTACTGGGCATCATCAACCCAGATATCAGGAGGCATCAGCGGTAATGGCTGGTGGATCACCCCCTGGTGCATGGACCCTGCAGATAATCAAACCCTTTACGCAGGATTTCAGGATGTATGGAAATCAACAAATAAAGGAAATACCTGGACAAAGATCAGCAACTGGAATACCAGTACATTAAGGTCCTTGGCCGTTGCCCCTTCAAATTCAAATTACATCTACACAGCCGAACAGGATGTTATTTACAAAACCACCGATGGTGGTTCTAACTGGTCTGATATTACAGGTACATTACCTGTATCTTCTGATAATATCACATATATTGGCATAAAAGACGATGATCCGAATACTGTTTGGGTTACCCTGGGTGGTTATAATAGCAATGCTGTTTTTGAATCCGTTGACGGCGGTTCAACCTGGACAAACATATCAACCGGGCTTCCGCAACTTCCCGCAATGAGTATCAGGCAAAACAAGCAAAATAGTTCAGAGACTGAACTTTACGTGGGTATGGATGTTGGCGTATATGTTAAGATTGGATCGGCTGACTGGACTTTGTATAGCGACAGCCTGCCCAATGTAGTTGTAACAGAGCTTGATATTTATTATGATGATACCGATACAAACAACAGTATTTTATATGCCGCAACTTATGGAAGAGGTGTCTGGAAATCTGACTTGTACGGATATCCCGCACCCACATCAGACTTCAGTGGAACCCCAACATCCGGTGTTGCTCCTTTAACTGTTGATTTTACTGATGAATCTATTGATACGGTAAATACCTGGGCATGGTATTTTGGCGATGGTGGTACTTCTTCGGAACAAAATCCGCAATATACTTACAATGATCCCGGCACATACACGGTTTCTCTGAAAGTAACCGGCCCGGGAGGCTATGACTCAACAGCCAAAACAGATTATATCACCGTTGATTACCCGGCCCCCACGGCAGATTTTGTAGGCGATCCCACCAGCGGAGTGGCTCCGCTTACCGTTGACTTTACTGATCAGTCGCTGGATTCTGTGAATGCCTGGTCATGGTATTTCGGAGATGGCAGTACTTCAACCGAGCAAAATCCGCAGTATACCTATAACGAACCCGGAACTTATACGGTTTCTCTGGTTGCAAGCGGCCCGGGAGGAAGCGACTCCACCGGTAAGGATGATTATATTACCGTTGATTATCCGGCGCCCACGGCAGAGTTTTCCGGAGATCCGACATCTGGTATAGCACCGTTGACAGTTGATTTCACTGATGAATCTATTGACTCGGTAAATGCATGGATTTGGTATTTCGGTGACGGCAATACCGCTACGGAACAAAACCCGCAACATACATACAATGACCCGGGCGATTACACCGTTTCATTAAAAGTAACAGGTCCTGGCGGTTCCGATTCAATTGGAAAAGCAGATTACATAACTGTGAATTATCCGGCACCGACTGCTGAGTTTATGGGTACACCAACATCCGGTTCTTTCCCGTTGGAAGTAAGCTTTACCGACCAGTCAACTGGAAATGTGGATGCCTGGAAATGGTACTTCGGTGATGGCGAAACAGCAAGTGAACAAAACCCGGATCATACCTATCAAACCACAGGAACCTATTCGGTAGCATTGCGGGTAGATGGCCCGGGAGGAACGGATTCGCTGATGAAAGAAGATTATATCAATGTAACCGTAGGTATAAAAGAATTTGAAAGCAAGAACATCAAAATATATCCCAATCCTTTCGGAGATTATTTTACAATTCATACCACAGTTCCGTTACAATCTGTTTCAATAGTGGATATGAAAGGAAATACGGTTTACAATAAGAGCAAGACCATTTCCGGTGGCGAACTGCAAATAAACACGGAAAAGCTTTTGTCCGGTCTTTATTACTGTCGTATTATCGAAAAACAAGGCCGGATATGGATGGTGAAGATGATGAGGAGGTAGAAAGGAATTTCGGGTGTTGAAAATAGTGGATATTAAATAAACTTGTTTACTGATTGTTGAATAAATAGGCGCTTAGGCTACAAAACTAACCAACATGTTGTTCGTTTTGAATGTTGTCGGAATTCAAATCCTGCTTTGCGGCTTTTTTTCGGGATGACCCCGAAAAAACGTAGTACCTTAAGGGTTAAGTTGTACAAAATTATTTGTATTAACTTTACTTTTTTATTTTGAAATAACAGATAATTCAATCGCTATTACGAAGAAGGCGATTTTGTTACCAAACCACGCTCAGGTGATAATGCCTACATGATCCCTTACAACGGAGAAGAAGTAAAACTTTACTGGGCCAATTATGATCAGTATTATATAAAAACCGGCGAAAACTTTAAAAACTACACTTTTAAAGATGAAGGCGTTACAGTGGAGTTTCGCTTAAAAGAAGCCGAAACTAGCAAAAACAACAACCAAAACCAAAAGGGCCGTTTGTTTATTCCTGCCGAAGAATGGTTTCACTGGGACGGGGATAAAAAGAAACTTGAAATGCATTTTTATTACAAAGTGCCGGATGCGGAAGAAAAGAAAAAATGGGGCGAAAGGCAGAGCGTGAAAAAAGACAATAAGGGCATAAACGAGAACCTGATCGTAAACCTGCTTCCTGGAAAAATTGCCGAAACAAGAGACGCCGACCTGCTGCGACTTTGGCAAAAGGAAAACAAAACCATTGGCAAAGACAAGGTTAAAGAATTTCACTACCACCTGCATCGGTACACCTCACTGAACAAAGCCGATTATTTTATCCATAAAAACCTGAAAAAGTTTCTCAGGCAGGAACTCGATTATTTCCTGAAAAACGAAGTGTTGAGTGTTGATTTTCTCGATCCAGAATGGGAACAGGAGCAAGTGCAAAAAGCCATTGAAATAAACCTGACCAAAAGCAGTGCAATACGAAAAATTGCCTTTACGATCATAGATTTCCTGCACGAACTGGAGGAATTCCAGAAACGCCTGTTTGAGAAAAAGAAATTTGTGGTGCAAAGCGATTACTGTCTGACCCTCGACCGTGTTCCCGAAAAAGTGTATGATAAGATCATTGAATTTATCCTGCAAGAGAAAGAGCAGAAGCAATTACAAAACTGGGTGGAACTGGGATTTATCGAAGATACCGAAATAGATAAGGATTACATAAAAGAGCACGACAAACTTGTATTGGATACGGCTTTTTTGACAACAGAACTAAAGTTTAAGTTACTTAGCCAAATTGAAGACCTGGATGAAAACACCGGCGGAGTGCTTATTAATTCTGAAAACTGGCAGGGATTGAATTTGTTGCAGACGACCTTTAAAGAAAAAGTAAAGTGTATTTATATTGACCCGCCTTATAATGCTAAATCAAGTGAGATTGCATATAAGAATTCTTTTAAACATGCGTCATGGTTGTCATTGATGCAGAATAGACTTTTAGAAGGCAAGAAGTTTCTGAAATCAGATGGGGTTAACATCATCGCTATTGACGAAAATGAACAGGAAAAATTGGGCTTATGTCTTGATGATATTTTCTCACCATATATTTTTGATAAAGTATGTATTTCAATAATTCATAATCCCGGTGGAATTCAAGGGGAGAACTTTTCATACACAAATGATTTCGCTTACTTTATTTTTCCTTCCAAAAGTGGAATGATCAAGAAAATTAAAAGAGATAAATCCAATATTGAATCTTTAAGAGATTGGGGTGGTGATGAATCATTGCGCGAAACAGCAAAAAATTGCTTTTATCCAATAATTGTAAATCCCGAAAACGAGATAATTGATTTTGGTGAGGTATGCAGTGATGATTTTCATCCAGAAAAATCTAACCATATTAATAAGGAAGGAAATGTATTGATATATCCAGTTGACGAAAATGGAATTGAGAGAAAATGGCGGTATGCACGACAATCAGTTGAAAGTATTAAAGATCAATTAAAATGTAAAGAAAGGAATGGGATAAAATATATTCAGAATGAAAAATCATTTTTTAATTTAAAAACAGTTTGGGATAGCAAGTATTACAATTCTAATGTTTATGGAACAAAATTATTAAATAACATACTTGGAAATAAAGTATTTGATTTCCCAAAATCTTTGTACACTGTAATCGACAGTATTAACTCCTCATCAAGCCAAAGTGATTTGATCCTCGACTATTTCGCCGGTTCAGCCACAACGGGCCATGCCGTTCTGAAACTTAATAAAGAAGATGGCGGCAAACGTAAATACATTCTTATGGAAATGGGCGAATATTTCGATACCGTTACCAAACCCCGCATACAAAAAGTTATATACAGCGACAACTGGAAAGACGGCAAGCCAAAGGATATGGATGGCAACAGCCACATGTTTCAGTACCTGAAGTTAGAACAATACGAAGACACACTTAATAACATAGATTTTTCTGAAACCCCGGAAGGAGTGAAGGAATTGCCCTTTGCCGAGCAAATAAAATATATGCTGCATGGGGCTGTAGAAGATTCCTCCTCCCTGATGAACATTAAAAAGTTCAGCAAACCTTTCAGCTACGAAATGGATATTGTTAAGCTGAACGAAAGGGAATCAAAGAAGGTTGACCTGCTTAGCACTTTTAATTTCCTTCTGGGTATATTTTTAAATCGTTATTTTGTTGAAAAGCAACAGGGAAGGGATTATCATATTGTTTTGGGTGAAAAGGATAAACAAAAATATGCCGTCATCTGGCGCGAATTTGATGAAAAGCTGGATTTGGACAAAGAAAAGGAATGGATAAAAAATCAGGACTGGTCAGATAAAAAGGAATACCGGATCTTTTGCAATGCCGACAATTCCTTTGGTGCTGAAAGCACAGAAAAAGAATTCTTCCGTTTAATGTGGGAAGACATCGCCTATGAATAAGCCGGCAAAAGAAACATATGGCGCATTGATAGAAAGGATTGGCAAAATCCTGGAAGAAGGCCGCAGGCAGGTTGCTTATGCTGTCAACTATCATATGGTTATTTCCTACTGGGAAATCGGTAGATATATCGTAGAATTTGAACAGCATGGAGAATCAAGAGCAATTTACGGAGAGGAACTTTTAGAGAAACTTTCGAAAGATTTAACCTTGAAGTATGGAAAAGGAATGAATCGAAGTAATCTTACTTACATGCGTCAGTGTTACCTGGAATATGAAAAAGTCCAGACAGTGTCTGGAAAATTCATTCTACAACAGCGAAATACAAAAAGTGTGACAGTGTCACACAAATTGGATCAAAAAAGTGAGACAGTGTCACACATATTGTCTTGGTCGCATTACTATGAGTTTTTAAAGATTCAGGACAGGAGCGAAAGAGCTTTTTATGAAAAGCAATGTTTTGCAGAAAGTTGGAGTGTGAGAGAGCTTCGTAGACAAATTAATTCAGGATTATATTTCAGAATTGCATTAAGCAGGGATAAAGCTAAAATTATTGAATTATCCAAAAACGGTCACAAACAATCGAAACCAGAGGACATAATCAAAAGCCCTTATGTATTTGAATTTTTAGGTTTACCGGAAAAAGATCTTTATCTGGAATCAGATTTGGAAAAAGCACTTGTAGATAAGTTACAGGATTTTTTACTCGAGTTGGGAAAAGGATTTGCATTTATGGGGCGCCAGTACCGGATTACATTAGCCAATAAGCATTACCGGGTTGATCTGGTTTTTTATCACCGCATACTCAAATGTTTTGTATTAATTGATTTGAAAAGGGGAGAAGTCAACCATCAGGATATCGGGCAAATGAATATGTACCTGAATTATTTTGAGAAGGAGCAGAATGTGGAAGGGGATAACAAGCCGGTGGGTGTAGTTCTGGCCGCAACAAAGGATGATATTTTGGTTGAATATGCAATGGGAAACCTGAATTCTCAGATTTTTATTTCAACTTATCAGCTTTACCTCCCCGATAAAGACGAACTGAAACGCGAACTTGTAAAAATACTTGACAGATAATGCTGGGAAACAAATTGATATTATTTCACTTCATTTTAAAACAATTTGGTTTTAATGGTTTCGACAAGATCAGGGATAAGTTTTCTGACAATGAACTAAAAGCCGATACGCCTGATAACTCTGTCTTTTACACAGTCCTTTCCGATGGTGACCTGAAAATTCCAATTCCTGTTTTAAAATCATTTGATGACAACATTATTCGGCATCTTGAAAGGATAAACAGACATCGGAATCCAAAGATCAGTCTGAAATATTATCAGTATTTTTCATTGCTTTTCACAGAATATTACCTTCAGCAATATTTCACGAACAACCTGGATTTCATTGAAAAACTGAATGAGTTCAAAAAGGATTTTTACGACCGTCATAATATCAATGCCCGCGATAAAGCTAAAGATTTTAACACTGACAATTCAAATCTGATCGCATACTGGAATGCCACCGGGTCGGGCAAAACCTTTATTTTGCATTTCAATGTTTTACAGTACCGGCATTATTGTAAAGATTTCAATCACTTGATTTTGCTTACCCCGAGCGAGCAAATGAGCAAGCAACATTTGAAGGACTTAAAGTTAAGCGGAATTGATGCGGATTATTATGTGGATAACAAAGAAGGAAGTCATGTAAAAGTAATTGATATTCACAAAATCCGGGCGCAAAAAGGGGTGGTTACCGTGAGCGTTGATGAGTTTCAGCAAAACAACGCATTGTTTGTTGATGAAGGACATAAAGGCAATGATAAAGAAGAAAGCGTTTGGCGCGGCATAAGAGAAAAGTTAGGATACAAGGGATTTACCTTTGAATATTCTGCCACTTTTGGTCAGATCAGCAATCAGGATTTACAGAAGGAGTATTCCCGTTCCATCATCTTTGATTATTCCTACCGTCATTTTTTCAGGGATGGATATGGCAAGGATTACTGGATCCATAATATTTCTGATAACAGAGGACTTGAAACAAAAGAACTCAGGCACAGATATTTATTGCACAATCTTTTGTTATTCACGCAGCAAAAACTGTATTACAACCTGAATGATGATGTAGCAGAAGAGTATCAAATAGAAAATCCACTGTTAATTTTTGTAGGTCACACGGTTAATCCAAAAGCAACAAACAAAGGAGAGAAAGAGGAGAACGAGATAACCATCAGTGATGTTAAATTGCTGATCAATTTTTTTGCTGAGTTTTTATCAGAACGGCAAAAATTTACGAACTACCTTCATGACATCATAAATAAGAACTCCTTTTTCTCGGATGATTATAAGTTCAAGTATGATTTTTTATTTGACAAATTCAAAAGTGCACAAGAGCTTTATAGTCTCATTATGAGGCTGGTTTTCAATAGTGAAGTTGGTGGGGAGATTGAACTATTTACTGTAAGAAATGCCCCAGGAGAAATTGCGCTGAAAGTGCATAACTCAGATTTTTATTTCGGATTGATAAACATTGGTGATACCAGTGCTTTTAAGTCAGGTTTGAAAGAACAGTATAAATTCGACACGGATGTGATGAATGCCTCATTGTTTGAAGCTCTTCCGGCAAAATCATCCAAACCCTTAAATATTCTTATCGGAGCAAGAAAATTTATTGAGGGCTGGAATAGTTACAGGGTTTCTTCGATTGGCCTGATCAACTTTGGTCGCGCAGAAGGTTCACAGATCATTCAGTTGTTTGGCCGTGGCGTTCGATTAAAAGGAAAAGAAGATTCGCTGAAGAGAACAGATGGACAAGGACCTCCAAATATCCGTTTGGTTGAAACACTAAACATTTTTGGATTGAACGCCGATTACATGAAGCGTTTCAAAGAGGACCTTGAAAAAGAAGGGATCAAGGTTCAGAAAGAAACCATCCCAATTCCATCTAAGCCCTACCGCGATAAGAATAAAGAAATTGATGATCTGGGATTAATAACCCTGGAAGCCAAAAAGGAAATTCCACCATATTATGATCAGGAAGTAATTGAATTGGAAGTTGATGATGAAATCAAAGTTGAGCTAAATTATTCAACACAAAGGTTGATCGCCACATCAAGTCAACAAAATGAAGGTGTGATTAAAAATGTTGAAACAACTTCATTTGAAAAATACCTCCCGTTAATAAACATTGATCGGATTTATTTGGATTTGTTGGAATACAAACGACTAAAGCAGTATTACAATTTAAGTATCCATCAGGAAACGCTTTTAGAAATTATCAAAAAAGGCCGTTATTCGATCATCCTTGACGAGAACATTCAATTGAAAACATACAATGATATTGCAAAGATTTCCAAATTGGTTCTCAGTTTGCTAAAAAAATATATTGATACATTTTATAACCGGCATCAAAGGGTTTATACTGCAAAATTTCTTGAAAGTAAAAAACTGAAAAGGCAAAACAGTCTTTTAGAAAACACCAGTTATGAAATTGATGTCATTACAACAGATGAGCAAGGCAATGCCCTCGAAAATATCGAAAAAGTATTAAGAGAGTTTAAGGAAGTTATTGAAGACAATGATTATCCTGAAAATCTAAAGCATAATGATGATGGTGTCAAAATCCTGAATAATGCCTGGTTTGACTATCATTTATATCAACCGCTACTTGTTGACGCTGATTTTCAATCGAAAAATTATCATATTGATTCGATTGTACCGAAAGGATTAAACGAAGGAGAATTTAAGTTTGTCAGGAATCTTCAGACACATATCAAATCTGAAAAAGGAAAGGGAAATTACAATGATTTAAAGTTTTATCTTTTACGAAACTTAGGAAGAAACAAAGGCCTTGGATTTTATTTTTCAACTTCAGGTGGATTTTATCCTGATTTCTTATTCTGGATCAAAAAAGGCAAGAAACAATATCTAACATTTATTGATCCGCATGGCTTACGCAATGAAGACAATGGTTTTGATAGTGATAAGATTCAACTTCATAAAAAAATCAAAGAACTTGAAAAAAGCATTGATATTAAAGATGTTATTTTGAATTCTATTATTATATCTCCAAAATCATTTAAGGAAGCCGGAATAAAGCGATGGAAGAATGCACCTCAAGATGATGAAGAATTGATAAAGTATTGTAATTCGTTAAATATTTTTGAAATTGGGCAAAATTCCAGCCTCGGGGAAAGTGCTTATATTAAAAGTTTATTTGATAAAATTATTAGGTAAAATCTTTTTGGCGAGATAATTCTTAAACTTATTATTAAAAAAATTTCACTTATTAACCACCAACTTCTTTATAACACTACCTTCACTGTTTTCAACCACCAGTAAATAAACACCGTTTTCAAGTTTATTTGTCGGGATTTTGAGGCTGAAGTTGCCTGCTCCGTTTTGCAGCCTTTGTTGATAAAGCAGTGAGCCGGAAACATCCGTGATGCGAATTTGGGTTTGTTTTTCTTCGGTATTGCTGAAGATGAGGTTTACAAAATCACCGGCCGGATTGGGATAAAGCTGAAGATTATTAAAAGCATTGTTTTCCTCAACATTCAGATATCCTGTTTCATAGTTGATCTCCCAGCCGTCGCCTGTTACCATCGAATTGGTTTTGAAGATCAGGGTCACAACTCCGCTTGTGGCTTCGAGCACTTCGGGTAATTCGTTACCCGAAAAGGAACCAATTTTTGTTGTATTATCATACACCAGCAAAATATCATGTTCGGCCTCGGTTTCGAAGCGGCTGAATTGAAGGATGATATTCTTATCGGTTTCGGGTTTAATCTGGTAATAGCAAACAGTATTGTTGTTGTAATTAAAAGTGCCGCTGCCGTCTGATACAGTTCCGTTTTGGTCTGAAAAAACTGCCATGCTCTGGCAATACTCCGGTATTACAGAGCGGTATTCGGCATAGAAACCGGGTCCTGTTCCCGATGCATCCGCCTGGAGTACAACAAGCATTTTGTTTCCGGTTGAGGTGATCGTTCCCGGTCCGTCCGTACCTGAGTACGTACCGAGCAAAGGGGCAGAAGTAGTTTCCCCGTCGTAAACCAGTAAATTATCATTGGCGCCCAGTTCAAACTGACTAATTTCCAGAATAATGTTTGAGATTGAATCTGCTGCTGTCTGGGGATTGATCAGCCAGGAAGCTGAGGTATTGTTTTTGTAATCTTCTACCGGCCCGCTGCCATCGGTAAAAGAAGCTGATTTTTCGTTCAGTTCAACATCTTCTGTAATAAAGTAAGGATACTCAGGATCAACCGGGTATACATCCATCACGCCCTGCTGCCCGTTGCTGAAACCGTTTACGCTACTCAGCGAATAAAAACCGTTAGCGGTACCGCTCCATCCGAAGTTAAAATGAAAATAATCATCCTGGTATCCGTCGCAAACAAATGCATGACCGGAATTGCTTGAATAGCCGGCATAAGCTATCGGGTAACCATTGTTTATTTGTTCTTTCAAAAGGTCAATCCAGCCCTGATGGGTATAATCTTCTTTAAAGTTCAGCTTGCTTTCAGCGTACTTGAAATAGTTGTCCATGGCATCTCTTGCCCTTACCATATTCGATCCCGATCCGTTTGGGGTGTAGTTCATGTCAACACCTACGCCTGCATGGTATTGTAGTTCGGCAATCGGCCAGGGGTTTGTATAGGTAATCACATTGAGCATACCGCTCCAGTCGTAACCGGTTTCTCCGTAATTAACACTTAAATAGCCGTAATTGGAATAATAGGAATGCGTTCCCTGTCCGGTGTGTGGATATCTCCAGTAATGCATAACCTGCGACATGGCGGTGGCAACGCATCCGGCATAGGCATGTCCGCCGGGCCCTTCAGGGTCTTCGGGTGCCATAATGTTGTATGGGTAATCCTGATTCCACAGAGAGCTTACCAGCGGAGTTGTATAATCTTTTTTTGATGAGGTGTTGAGCTGTGTAATATCGGATGTTGACAGATGCGCCCATGCTTGTTTAACTTCATCAGAAGCTTCGATCTTGTTTTCGAGGCTGTATTGTATCATTTCGGTATAGCTTGTCATAAAGCTTCCGAAATTGCTGAATGGGTCAGGCTGATGCGGGAATTTCCCTGTGAAGGAATAACCGATGATAGGATGTATGGTTTTTTGCGCTGCGACAATAACAAAACCCTGATCATTCATTTCGAAAACATAATATGCCGGGATTTTATCTGTATAATGTGTGTAAGACAAAACAGGATTTATTTCATCGAATCCGGTAGCTGTTCCGTATTTATTGATCTTTTCATACATGCTGTTGTGAGCAACAAGGCTGGCTTCCTCAGAGGTGATCTGCTGTGCAATACCTGAAATGCTGAAAGTAAAAATCAGGAAAATAGTCTGTAAAGTAGTTTTCATTGTTTCTGGATTTAATTCATTGCAAAGTAAATACATTTTGGCATATGATCGGGATTCGGGATGGTTTTTGTTATAAATGTATTTTTTGATCTACGCCACAACCTTTCTGGGAATATGATTGGGCAAACGGGTTAAAAGTTCGTAATTCATGCTGTTGTTCATATCGCTGAAGGAGCTCACGGAAATAACCGTATCGTTTTGAGTTCCGATTAAAACCACCTCATCGCCAACTTTCACATTTTCAATATCCGTTACATCAATTACGATCATATTCATGTTCACGGTTCCCACAACAGGTACTCTTCTTCCATTGACCAAAACATGGCCATTATTGCTCAGGGTCCGGCTGAAACCATATCCATAACCAACCGGCACAGTTGCTATCAAACTATCACGGTTGGTAAGGTAGCTTCTGCCATAACTGACATAGTTCTCAGATGCAACTTTATTTACACTCATAATTTCACTTTTCCATGATAAGACCCTGTTTAGTGGGTCTTCTTCAAAGCCTTCTTTTTTCATATGCATCATCATGGATTCATCACTGGGCCAGAATCCATAGTTTGATATTCCCACCCTCACCATATCCATGATGGATTCAGGATAATTCAACACCCCGGCAGAACATGCCAGATGCCTGTATCTCGGTTGGAAACCCTGATCATGAAACCAGTTGCAAAGCTTTTTAAAAGTCTCAATCTGATTGGTAATACGTTTATAATTGACAATACTTTCGGCTCCTGCCAGATGAGAACAAATTCCTTCGATTTTGAGATATTTCGAATGTTTATTGAGAAGCCCGGTCACTTCCTCTAACTGATCTTCGCAAAAGCCTGTGCGGTGCATGCCGGTTTCCAGTTCGATATGTATTTTGGCAGCTTTACCAACTTTACGGGCAACCTCAATTACTTGATTGAGCCTGTGATGTGTGAATACAAAAAATGAAACATCTTTTTCGATAGCCCATTCAATATAATCATCATCAATAAAGCCCATGATCATCAGTTCGCATGAATCCTTCTTGATTTCCCATGCGCGCATAGCTTCCGCCACACTAAAAACCGCAAGATGATCTACGCCGCAATCTTCAATTAATGGCAAAATCGCTTCAATACCATGCCCGTATGCGTTGGCTTTTACAACCATGGAGTATCTTACATCTCTACCAATTCTTTTTCTGATATGCTGAATATTGCTGTTCAGCGCATTTTTGCTTATTTCAATAAATGAGGTGTTGAGCATTTTTTATGATTTTTAAGATATTTTTTAAGACAGTATCAATGAGGATTACAATACTTCTTGATGAGTGAGACGAGCTGCTTTTTTGTGAATGGTTTCCCAAGATAATCATTCAATCCCCGGGACTTGATTTTTTCTTCATCGCCAATCATTGTATATCCGGTTATTGCAACAAAAGGCGTTTTTTGATATTTTTTCATTTTTTTAATTGTTCGGGTAGTTTCTATCCCATCAGGTCCTTCACCCAGATTGATATCAATCAGGAAGAGATCGTATTGCTGATCACGGGCTTTTTCCATGGCTTCAGTTCCGTTGAAAGCATGATCCAATTCGCACTTATCTTTAAGCAAGTGATAAATCAAATGCACATTTGCTTTGTTGTCTTCCACAATTAAGATGAGGGGTTTTTTGCGTGTAACGGGCTGAACATCCTTTTTATCTTCGGAAGTTATTTTTGGGTTATCTGATGCAGGAAGATGTATCGTAAAAGTGGTTCCTTTTCCACTTTCACTCTGTGCATATATCTTTCCACCAAAGAGGGTAATAATTTTTTTGGAAATAGATAAGCCCAATCCGCTACCTTCGTATTGTCTGCCATATCCCTCGCTTCCCTGTCTGAATTCCTTGAATATCGTGGATAGATGTTTTCGGTCAATTCCTATACCCGTATCTTTGATTGCAATACTTACCTTTTTTTCTTTCATCATGTTTCGGCAATCAATCTCAACGCTGCCTTTGTTTGTGAACTTCAGGGCGTTTTCAATGATGTTCGACAAGGCAAGATTAATCAGGTTTTTATCTGCGTTAATTTGAGGAACTTTTTCCGTATGAAGCTGAAGATTGAGTTTCCTGTTTTTAGCTTCTGCTTTGTATTTTTCTGCTAAATCGGAAAGCAACTCACATACGTTGAAGTTAATGCGTTTAATATTTTCTTCGGAGATACCTGATTCCAGTTGGGAGAGCAACATAATTGAATTGATCGTATTCATAAGCCTTTCTCCTGATTCGATGATATAGCCCGAGCTTTCTTTTATATCTTTTGATTCACTGTCATTCTTAATAATTTCAGCAAAACCAAGTATGCCGTTTAAAGGTGTCCTGAATTCATGGCTCATGTTGGCAAGCAAACTGGTTTTTACACGATCTGATTCCTGGGCTTTATTACGTGCCCTGATAATATCTTTTTCAAGTAGTTTTCTTTCTTCAATTTCCTTTTCGAGTGATTTGGCATATCGGTTTCTTTGCCTGTAAAAAAGAAATATCGTAACAGCGAGTACAAGCATTACGAAAATAATAATTATAAAAAGGATAATGATGTTATTCTTCTGGCGAAGCTGGTTTTCCTTTTCCTTAAGTTTGAGCTCATTGATTATTCTGTCGCGTTTTTCAGTTTCATATTTTATCTTTGCATTGGTTACAGCTTGCTGTAATTCTTTAGAATAAATTGAATCCTGCATTTTAAGATATTCCTCAAGGTAAATTAAAGCTGTTTTGTGATCATTTAAAACCCTGTAGTTGTCAGATAATAATTTATAAACTTCCAGTATGGTAATGTTGAAATTTGATTCTTTTGATATGGCAAGGGCATTGAGAAGGTATCTGTTGGCGGTTACCGGGTTCCCTTTTCGGGAATATGCTTCTGCAAGATTAACATTGAACAGAATTAATCCATACAATACGCCATGTTTCTCTTGTATTTCAATGGCTTTGTTAAAATAATCAATGGCTGTTTGATAATTGCCTTTTTTCAGGTACACTTCTCCCATGTAATTGTATGCATAAGCAAGCGGTTGTTTAAATTTAAATGTTTTTCGTAAATCCACAACTTTTCTGAAATAAAAAAGGGCTCGATCGAATTTTTTCTGATAAAGTTGATTTTTACCAAGATTTTCAAGCATTTCGGCCATTTTTTCGTAATTGATGCTTTGCCGGGCTAAATTCAAACCTTGCTGATAGTACCATGATGAACTATCATAATCATTAATTAACTCAAAAGCCTGACCTATACTTCTGAATGTTTTTATCAAATTTGTTGTGTCATTCTTTTCTTTAAATATCGCAAGCGCATCCTTAAAAAATTTTTTGGCACTTCTTTCATCTTTGATGGTGATATAAAAGTGTCCGATTGTATTAAACAAGTCGGCCTTCAATATAAGGCTATCACTTTGCTGTAACATTTCCAATGCTTGTTGAAAAGTTCGCATGGCATTTTCGTAATCCCCGGTTAACTTATATGTTGAGCCAATTATTTTTAATAGTTCAATACATTTATTCGTTTTATTGTTCTGCAATGCATACTCATAAGCTTCTTCATACTGAGTAATTGCTTTAACAAGCCTGCCGGAATTAAAATATATATCACCAATTGCTTCAATACACGAAAAAACTTTTTCGTTCAGGCCGTTTTGCCTGTAAAGATTTTTCGCTTTGTTGAAATAAATGTAGGCACTATCCGTTGCATTGCCAATAAGAAAATCCATCCCTCTATTATAAAAGGTATCCGCTTTTGCTAATGAGATTTTTTTCTCTTGTTGCAGTGTGGCATCATTCAGACTAAAACTTGCCAGGGGAATTAATAAAAGAATTACAGAAATGCAGATTGTTCTTATTTTCTGTTCATTTCGTAAAAAAAACATATAGCTATGTATTGATAAATCCATCCTGGTTTACTAAAGTAGAAAATATTTTATAATTTGGCATGAAGTATTGAAAAGAATTAATATGACTAAAACATTTAGAAACCTCAGTTGTGTATATTGTCCATACAAGCTTGATTTCTTTGGATTGTTGGATAAAGATGAGCTTTCACATGGCAGATGTTATTTTTGGTAAGGATGATTTTGTGGCTCCCATCTCACGACAAGACCTTGCAGAAATGACTGCTATGACCAAGTAAAGTGCCATCAGGATACTGAAAGACCTGAAAGAGAATAAAACCATCAGTGTGGAAGGAAATCATTTTAAGATACTTAACAGACCGCATCTTGAAAAAATTAGTAAAACAGGATAATGCTTTTCAATATACATGAATTACCTGTGTTTTGAGCTTTTCCTTACTTTTGCCAATATAAATGGCTTAAGCAATGCAGTATAAATCATGCAGTGTAAATATCGGAAACATTCCCCTTGGTGGGGGCAACCCGGTTCGTATACAATCCATGACTTCTACCGATACACTGGATACGAAAAGAACCGTTGCGCAATCGCTTGAACTGATCAGGCAAGGATGTGAATATGTGCGTATTACCGCACCATCTGTTAAAGCTGCAGAGAACCTTTCCGTTATAAAAAAGAAAATCAGGCAGGCCGGTTATCAAACACCCATTATTGCGGATATTCATTTTAATCCCAAAGCGGCTGGTGTGGCTTCCCGTATTGTTGAAAAGATCAGGATCAATCCTGGCAATTTTATTGATCAGAGAGCAACTCCCGGAGATGTGAATTTTGAATTGGAAATAATCAGTGATAAGCTGATACCCTTGCTTAAGATTTGCAAAGAATATGGGACTGCTGTGAGAATTGGTGTGAATCATGGTTCTCTTTCTAAAAGGATATTACATGAGTACGGGAATACCCCGGAAGGCATGGTTGCTTCTGCGCTTGAGTACATTGATATATGCAGAAGTTTCAACTTTCATGAGCTTGTTTTATCCCTTAAATCAAGCAACATCAGAATTATGATAGAGGCCTACCTGTTGCTTGTTAGAAAATTTATTGAAAATGACATGCATTACCCATTGCATTTAGGTGTGACCGAAGCCGGTGATGCCGAAGACGGCAGAATAAAATCCGCTGCCGGCATAGGAAGTCTGTTAATGAAAGGAATAGGAGATACCATACGGGTTTCTTTAACGGAAGATCCTGTTCATGAAATTCCTGTTTGCCGTAAGATCATTGATTATGTGAAAACATACAAAGATGAAAAACCCTGTCTCCAACAAATCGAAAACTATGATCATAGCGGTAGCCCATTAGTGATTAGCCAGGAAGATATTATAAATGCGGATTTGAGCATATTCGATGATTATGTTGTTGATAAACAGGGAAAAAGGTATTTAATAAAAGATGCTGACAATACAACAGAACATTCATCCGGTATTATCATTTTAACAAAAGAATATTCTGATGATGACATGGAAGCTTTTATTGTAAAAGCGGCAATGGATTTTACTTCTCCGTTGCTAGAGAAAAACATACATGGTATTTGCATTAAGCATTCAAAATACTCCAGGTTAACTTTACAAACTTCTTTTGACATTTTACAGGCTACCGGATTAAGAATCTCAAAAACAGAATTTATTGCTTGTCCTTCTTGTGGAAGAACCTTATTTGACATTCAAACAGAGCTTCAGAAAGTAAAAAATGCGACTTCTCACCTGAAAGGATTGAAAATTGCCGTAATGGGTTGCATTGTAAACGGTCCAGGTGAAATGGCCGATGCCGACTATGGTTATGTTGGTTCGGGCAGAAATAAGGTTACCCTTTATAAAAATAAGCAGAACATTTATAAAAATGTGGATGCAGGCAAAGCTGTTGAAACACTGGTAAAAATGATTAAGGAAAACGGAGATTGGACAGAGGTAAAACCGGAGAATTAAACCTTTAAACTTCTGGAATTACATTTCTTATTATATGCAGTTATACCGATTGGAGCATAAGATCAATTATTGCAAACCTGTTCCGAATCGGTAAAAATTTCCTGATAAATCATTTATTGCTGAAAGTATTTTTTGTTTACGATTAGCTGTATGCATCGGGGGATTATGTTGAAATTTAGTGGGGAATGCCCTAGCGATTCTCCATCGGTTTCCAGAGATATTGAATTTTCAGGACGGGATACGATACTAATCTTACGACCTTTAAACAATTCCACTTCAGGCAGATCCGTGAAGGTTCCGTCATAAAGATTTTTAATATTTCGAAGCACCCTGAATTTTGTTGTTTTTTTAACGATGGTAACATCAAAAATACCATCATCAGGAATAGCAAAGGGCAACTGCATCATCCCGCCGCCATTGTATTTGCAGATTCCGAGGCTCATGCTGAAAATATTTCCCTCAAAAACTTTTTTATCATTTATTGTAATTTCAAGAAAAGTGTTTTTGTACTGGTATAAACCTGTAATAAGATTATAAAAATAGGCAAACGGGCCTCCCTTTCCTTTTTCTTTCATCCGGTTGGTTTTTTGTGCTACCAATGCATCGTAACCCATTCCGGCCATATTGATAAAATACCTGCGGTTGATGGTTTTATTAAGGTGATAATCAACGTATCCGGCATCCTGAATGATTGTTTTTCCTTTTTTCAAAACTTTGACAGCTTTCTTGTATTTGGCAGGGATTTTATACATCCTTCCCCAGTCATTGCCTGTACCGATGGTTACTATACCAAGGAGAATATCTTTTGCAGGAAATCTTTTCTGAAGAAAAACACCGTTTACAACTTCATTCAACGTACCATCACCACCTACAACGATGATTTTTTTATAACCTTTTTCTATGTTTTCTTTTGCAATTTGAATGGCATGCAGTTTCCCCTCAGTCATAAAATGATCAAAATCAAAACCTTCATCCATGAGGAGGGAAGAAATCTCTTTCCAATCCCGTTCAACCTTGCGTCTTCCTGCATTGGGATTAACAACAACCAACCATTTTTTCTTCACATCTGCTGTCAATATATTACCTCCATCAATTTGTTTTTAACCATTTCAGGGCTGATTTGCCTGATGCAGTGGCAGTCACCGCTTTTTCTGCAATCTGAACAAACTTTATCAATTACCAGATAATGTGCATTTTCACCCACAGGGGCCCATCTTCCGGGATGCATGGGACGAATGGGAGGGTAGATGCCGATTACGGTCTTTCCTGTTGCTGCTGCTATGTGAAGTGGACCGGTGCTGGCTGCGATCAAGCCATCCGATTCGCGAATAAAACTGAACAACTCAATCAGGCTCATTTTGCCTGTGAGGTCTGTTATCTTTTTGTGTTTTTCAAGAAGAAAAGAGCGTATGAGATATCCTTCCTGTTGGGTTCCTGTTATGAATATTTTTATTTTATCCTCCGGCAGGATTTTGATCAGTTCATTGAAATTTTCAATCCCCCATTCTCTTGCACTACCTTTTGATTTGGGATGTAAGATCAGATTGAATTTTTTCTGATCAAGCAGCTTGCTGAATTTCTCCGAAAGCGGGGGAATATTTTTTATTCCAAAATATTTTGTCAGTTCGGATAAACCGAAATCATTTCCAATGCCAAAAGGTTTCAGCAATTTCGTATTTAGCTGTGCTTCATGTAATGATGACTTTCTTCGCGAAAAACGAAGTAGCTTATTGCATGTATTCCAGTGGTAAAGTCTGTTGGTTGTGCCAATACGCCAGGGTATGACGGCAGCTTTCATGAGCCTGGCAATTTCCGCTCTTGGGAAAACATGGATAACGGTATCAAATTTCTTATTTCTGATAAATTCTATTTGTTCTTGTTTGCCTTTTTCAGCAAGTTTGGAATAGTTAATGAAATGATCAATATGCTTGCAGGTGTCAACTACGGCTTGTGTATATGATTTGCCCAGGAAGTGTATCTTGCAATATGGAAATTTTTCTTTAAGAATCCCTGTAATTGGTAAGGTAAGAATTACATCCCCGATGCTGTCGGTACGACTAATGAGTATTTTTTTAATTTGCATTAGCGTATTTTTTAGTGAACAGTTTAAGTTTTTTGTATTTCTTATATGTCGCACCTGCCGAAAGCCAGCAAATCGTAAAACCTGCCTTACCATCCAGGAATCCCAGGTTGAAGAAATAATCCCGGATGAACTTGGCTACAGGGGCAAGATAAAGTTTAATAAAGGTGCTTTTGCGGCCTTTTTCAAAAAGCGTTTTTGAAGATATGGTTGTAAAATTCTCAATTTGCTTGTAATGATCATCCAAAGTATAATAGGAATAATGTAAAATATCACCCTTTAAGTGACAAGTTTTGGAGCCGGATTTTAGCATTACTTTATCATGTGGGTTTTCACCACTCCAGTTCCCTTTTGCTTTATTAAAGAGACGTAGTTTTCTATCGGGGTACCAGTTACAATGTCTGATCCATTTGCCGCAATATTTCGTCAGACGGTTCATGGAATAACCATCGCATTCGAAGTTCGTTTTTATATTCATGATGGATTGTTGTAATTCTTCCGAAAGGGCTTCATCGGCATCCAGTGAAAGTACAAAATCGTTATTTGCCAGTTTCAGGGCATATCTCTTTTGTTCAATATAACCTTCAAATTCATGTTTGATAAAATGTACGGGATAGTTTTTGCAAATCTTTTCGGTGTTATCAGCAGAGTTGGAGTCCACCACAATAATCTCATCGGCCAGGTCTTTTATGGATTCAAGACATCTTCCGATATTTTTTTCTTCATTGTATGTTATGATCACTGCGGATAATAACGACATACCCAAATTTCATTTGAAATAATCTGCAAAGGTACAATAATTGAAACGCAATAAATTTAACAAAGAAATCGGTATCAAACAGATCAGGGATTTATCTTTTCCAGAATGCAGGTGTAAGAATAATCAATACGGTAAATAGCTCAAGTCTTCCCAATAGCATAAGAAAACTCAGAAACCATTTTCCGAATATTGGTATTTCAGCATAGTTGCCAACTGGTCCTACATCACCAATTCCCGGACCTATATTTCCAAGTGTTGCTACCGTGGAACCTATTGCTGTTTCATAATCCAGGCCCAGAAATGCCATGATCATGGTTCCGAAAGCAAAAATTGTTATATAAATAATCAGGAAGGCCATAACCTTATGAATGATTTCCTGAGGTACAGCTTTACCATTATACCTCACAGGGATCATTGCGCTGGGATGAACAAGCCGTTTCAGTTCCATGCCTCCGTTCCTGAACAACAAAAGCTGACGTATAACTTTAATACCACCTCCGGTTGATCCGGCACTTCCTCCCACAAACATCAGCAAGAAAACAATGATCCAAAGGTTAATGCTTGTATTCCATTCAAGATAGTCGGATGTGATATAACCGGTTGTAGTAATAATTGATATCACCTGAAAAAATGCATCACGTATGGCACGTTCAATGCTTTCATTGCTCAGCAAAACCAGCAGGCTTGTTACTATAATCCCGACGATGAGAATCAGACCGACATATTTTCTAAACTCTTCGTTTTGCCAGACTTTTTTAAAATTTCCATGTAAAGCGAAATAATGAAGGGTAAAACTGGTTCCTGCCAGAACCATAAATATCATGATCACATATTGAATATATGGCGAAAACCCGGCGATACTGGTATCTCTGGTAGAAAATCCACCGGTAGCCACAGTGCCGAAAGTATGACAGAGTGAATCAAACAGGTTCATACCACCAAAAAGCAACAAGATTGTTTCCACAACGGTTAACAACAGGTAAATCGCCCAAAGTCTTTTGGCTGTTTGTGTGATGCGAGGGTGGATTTTATCATGCTGCACACCGGGCATTTCCGCAACAAATAGCTGCATGCCTCCAATGCCCAGTACCGGTAAAATCGCAACAGACAAAACAATAATACCCATTCCGCCGATCCAGTGTGTCAGGCTACGCCAAAACAATACCCCTTTGGGAACCAATTCTATTTCCTCCAGAATAGTTGCTCCCGTGGTTGTAAATCCTGACATGGTTTCGAAAAAAGCATCCGTGAAGTTTGTAATTACTCCACTGAATAAGTAGGGCAGGGTACCGAATAATGATATGATGATCCAGGTAAATGATACAATGATATAGCCTTCACGTTTCCCGATGTTTTTTCTTTCGAGCTTTCTGGTAAAAAACATTAAAATACCACCCGCACCCGAAGTAATTAATGCTGAATAAACCAGTGCATAACAATCACCATCGCAATAGTACAGGGCGAAAGGCAGCCCCAAAATCATAAAACCACCTTCCACAAGCAGCAGAAAAGCTATTACACGGATGATCATTTTAATATTTACTTCCGACCAGCTCAGCATGTTATGTTTGCTTTATTTTGGGTACGAATTTATTAAATTAACTTAAAAAAGGAAGTGAAAGAAAAAATCAATACTTAAAAAAGTTTTTCAACTTTACTTATTGCTTTAGGCAGAGTAAATACAACAACATGATCTCCTTCCTTGATCCAAAAATCACCGGTTGCAATATAACTTTCTTTACCTCGCACGATTCCTCCGATCAGGCTTCCATCAGGAACCTTAAGGTTTCGCAAGGGTTTTTTGGTGATTTGAGAGCCGGGTTTGGCAATAAATTCAAGCACTTCGGCGTCAATTCCGCTCAGGCATTTAATGGAAGTAACCTCGGCTCCCATGGTAAAACGTACAATGTAGCTTGCCGTAATCAGTTTTTTATTGATAATGGTATCAATACCGATGTTTTGAGAAATGTCAATATAATCAATGTTTTCAACCAGGGCGATTGTTTTTTTCACGCCGTATTTTCTGGCATGCAAACAGGTCAGGATATTGGTTTCGGAATTGTCCGTTACGGCGATAAAAGCATCCATGCTGCGAATATCTTCGTCTTCCAGCAACTGAATATCACGCGCATCTCCATTGATGATCAGTGTATCGCGAAGATAGTCGGTAAGATATATGCATCTGTTTTTATCAATCTCGAAAAGCTTGATGTTCATTTCTTTTTCAAGCTGTTTGGCTGCAGTTCTTCCAACCCGGCCACCACCGACGATCATAATATTACGAATATCAATTTTTTGTTTACCGCCCAGTTTCATGAGCTCATCAACACCTTCTGGTTTGGTGATCACATATGATAGATCATTGGCCAGAAAAACATCTTCTCCACGGGGAATAATGGTGTTCGAATTACGATGAATAGCAACCGCCCTGAAATCCAGGTGTGAATACTCATTGGCTATATCATTTAGTGTTTTGTTGATTGCAGGAGCACCTTTTTCAAGCTTGATCAGAAACAGGGAAAGCTTACCACCTGAAAAATCGAAAACCTCAGTGGCTGCCGTTTGGTGTAAAAGATGTATGATCTCTTGAGAAGCGATGGCTTCCGGGCAAACGAGCGCATCAATACCCAGTTCGCTGTAAATATTGCGGTTTTCTTCGGTAAGATTTTCAAGGCTGTTTACACGGGCTATGGTTTTTTTTGCACCCAGCTTTTTGCCCATAATTGCGGTTATGATATTGATTTGTTCATTATGAACAACAGATATGAGCAAATCCGCTTTTTTTACATTGGCATTTTTCAACACATCAATAGAAGTTGAATCACCGGTTATGGTCATCAGGTCGGTATGCGATTCTACCATTTTAAGCAATTCCTCATGCGGATCTACGATGGTGATGTTGTGGTTTTCATTTGCCAGTTCCTTGGCTAAATGTAATCCAACTTCTCCGTCTCCTGCAATGATAATGTTCATAATTAATGTTTTAAAGCCAGCGCAAAGGTATAACTAATTTGGATAATTTATATTGTTGATCGGTTACCTTATGCTGTATGTTGAAGTTTTATCTTTTATTGTTTGTCTCGGGACAAACATAGACAAAGATTTTTTGGCACAATATTGGAATTCAAAAGACAAATTATTTTTATGCCCATATCTACCCTTTAAGTAAAAAATTACTAACCAATTAAAGAGAACATATTATGAAAACACACGTATTAGCCTTACTGGCTCTAGTCGGTTTAATGTGTCCGGGTGTAAAAAGTAATGCTCAGGAAACACAATGGAAAAACTTCAAAATCACCAAAGCGAATACTTATCAAAATCTTACGGTCTATTTTGTTACAGGACAGGTATATGAAAAGTATGACGACATCCTCACTCTTGACCAAGCCATGAAAGAAGGTAAAGTCAAAGTTTACGAAACACAGGATGTAAATGAGCTTTCAATTGAAAACCTCTCCAACCAGGATGTTTTTATTCAGGCTGGCGATATTGTTAAAGGAGGTAAACAAGACCGGGTGTTGGCTTATGACCTGATACTACCCGGGAAGTCAGGTCAGATACCTATTGAATCATTTTGTGTTGAACATGGAAGGTGGTCAAAGCGCGGGAATGAAGATCTTGACTACTTTAACAGCAGCTCCAAAAGAATCGCTTCCAAAGATCTGAAAGTTGCTGCATATGATAATTCATCCCAACAAGAAGTTTGGGATAATGTTGAGGTTGTTCAGGATAAGCTAAACAGAAATATGGGTACAAGGGTGGAGTCAGCAGAATCGGAATCAAGTCTGCAGTTGACCCTCGAAAACGAAGAGCTTGAAAAAAGAGTAAAGAGTTATATTGAATATTTTACCGGAATTTATGAAAACCATGATGATGTTATCGGCATGGTTTATACAATTAATGGCGAAATCAACAGCGGCGAAGTATACAACAGTGATGTTTTGTTTGGGAAACTTTGGTACAAACTGATTGAGGCCTCTGCCGTTGAGGCCATTGCAGAGTATGATGAAGAAATTGCTTATAAGCACAAAAGTAATGTTGAAATAAAAAACTGGTTACGGAGTGCCACAAACGGCAAACAGGAAAACAAAAATGTAAACATTATCACGAGGATTGAAATAACCGATTCAGGTAAAGATCTGATGATGATAACCTATGATATTAGGCCTGAAGGAAGCTGGGTACATGAGAGTTATTTGAAAAAGTAAGTGTAAATAACAAATCACAAGCATCAAATTTCAATTAAATCACAATGACCAAGATCCCAAATTCAAAACAGGAGAATAGGTTTATCACAGGATTATTGTTCAGGTCATTTGATCATTGAAATTTGGTGCTTTCTCTTGTTGAATCCTCCTGACTTTTTCTTTTATAGCTAACCATCTGTCAGAGTGAATTTTAGCCCCACTAAACTCAATAACATTACCAGCCAGTAAAGAGCCGATCTTTCCGCAGGTGTTGA
>CAZTAW010000012.1:15632-28874 GCA_964611705.1 uncultured Bacteroidales bacterium | reverse complement strand
GTGGAGGCATGGATGCAGGAATCAGAAACAGAGACAAGGGAAATGATGGAGTCGTTTTTAAGTACAACAAGTACAAGCGGTTTTATAGTTAATCTGATCATGATCGCAATAATTCCCGGTATAGGTGAAGAACTGTTTTTCAGGGGAGTTGTTTTACGATTGTTCAGGGAATGGACGAAGAATATTCATCTTGCAGTAATCATTTCTTCAATATTGTTCAGCGCTTTTCACTTGCAATTTTACGGTTTTTTGCCCCGTTTGTTTCTGGGCATGTTTTTGGGTTACCTGTTTGTTTGGTCGGGCAATCTGTGGATACCTGTTATTGTACACTTCATTAATAATGCATTTGCCGTTGTTTATATGTATAATGCCAATCTTCTGGAACAGCCTGTAAGCCTTGAATCCGTGGCAGTTTCTGACAATCCTGTAATGATAATCGGAAGTATTTTGATTTTTGCAATGTTGATGGCGGTATTTTGGAAATATCAGAAAAAGAAAACAATCGGTTTCAAATAGTAATGGGTATCATTCATGAATTGGTGAAAGATCAGAATCGGGAAATCCAAACTCCTTTTCAATAGCATCTGAATGTTAATTCTTAAAAAAGATTATATACTCAAAACCAACAAATGAAAATCAATATCTTAAAAATCCATTGTTTTGACTTTTCGTGTTGAGTAGTTGATCTTGAATGCACCAACTTTTCTAAGCTCTTGCTTCACATCGGTAACGATTCCCATTCTTGTATTCTCGTCAACTTTCAGTGATGTAGTAAGGAATTTCCTGTCAACTTCGTCACGTGCAGCCCTTTCCTTCTCGATAAACTCAGGAATTTCACTAACCGGCGCAAAAGCATCGTTTAGCTGAATACGCGCATCCGTTCCGAGCTTTTTATCTCTTGGAGATCCGATATAGATATAACTTACCATGGATTTCTTCTCTAACTTTTGTACCTCTGTAGCTGTTGGGGCTGTGATATTAACATAAACCGTTGTTTCACGCATGGTGGTTGTAACCATGAAAAAGAACAGCAACATAAAAATAATATCAGGCAGTGAAGATGTACTGATTCCTGGTGTTTCTTTTGATTTACTTGATTTAAATCTTGACATGGTTAATTTCCTCCTATATCTTCAGGTTCGGCTTCTGAAATTCTCAATGGGATTGCCTTTTCAATGGCCTTCTTTTGCTCTTCAATCACAAGGTCATCGTAATTCCTTCCGAATTTCTCATTTGCCAGCCCATCCCTTAACTCCCGGAATGCTGCTGCCAGCTCATTTTGCACTTTGATGTACATCGCATATGAAGTTCCCCTGTCGTTCTTCAACGAGATAATGCCTTTTGATGTGGGCACTTCTTCCTTAAAGCCTTCAATTTTTTTGTACTCAACCTCCGGGTATGAAGCATCTCCCTCATGAATGTCCATAAAGTCTTTAACTTCACCTCGCAGATTTCGAATGTCTCCGGGCTCACCATTTACAAGTAGCTTATCACTGCTGTTTACAAGGATTTTCATGATATTTCTGTCTTTAACCTTGGGTGGTTCCGGCATGTCTTTGGGCAATGGTGGTGGAAGCACCCTGATGATACCCGTGTCTACATCCATGGTAGTAGTTACCAGGAAGAAGATGAGCAACAGGAATGCAATGTCGGCCATTGAACCTGCATTTACTTCAGGAACTTTTCTTGCCATAGCTTTTCCTTTTATATTATTTAAACGCGTTTATAATAGCAGATACTATGATAGAGATCAATGCCACACCTGCCAGTATATAAATCATTATCAATCCCGATCCGATGATTCTTGAAGTTGCTGGTGTAATGCCTTCCTTAATGTAGATATCTCCTTCTACACTGCTGCTTGAAAGCAGAAAAGAGATCAGGAAAACTACTCCGAAGATCACAACAACACCCAGAAACTTAAGGGCACTTTTCGGATTTTTGAAAAAGTGCAGTATCGGGAATATTATCAGCAATGCCACTGTAATAACCAGTAATATTTGTCCCCAGCTAAGTACTGTATCTGCCATGGGTTCACCTTTGATGTAAAAAAAGATGAATAATACTACTGATGCAGCAAGCAGTACAAATAAAATAGTTTGTAATATTCTGTTTGCAATCTTAGTCATGATGTTGATTATTTTTTAGTATTATATTTGGTCAAAATGTCTATAAATGAAATGGTGCTATCTTCCATGTCGTTAACGAGGCCGTCAACTTTAGCTACAAGATAATTGTAGAATATCTGGAGGATGATAGCTACGATCAAACCAAATACAGTAGTCAAAAGAGCAACCTTCATACCACCTGCAACAATGGTAGGTGAAATATCACCTGCAGCTTCAATGGAGTCGAAAGCCATGATCATACCGATTACCGTACCCATAAAACCAAGCATAGGTGCAATGGCGATGAACAGCGAAATCCATGACAGGCCTTTTTCAAGGCGACCCATTAAAACACTGCCGTATGAAACAATTGATTTTTCTACCACATCAATACCTTCGTCAAACCTGTCCAGACCCTGGAAGAAGATGCTGGCCACAGGGCCTCTTGTATTGCGGCAAATATCCTTGGCGGAATCAACACCACCTGATTGCAATGCATTTTCTACCTTGTTGAGCAATTTCTGGTTGTTGGTTGTTGAAAGGTTCAGGTAAATAATTCTCTCAATGGCCAGGGCCAAACCAAAAACAAGGGTGAGCAATACGATACCCATAAATTTCCAGTCACCGGCAATGAATTGTTCTTTAAGAACCTGCTGGAAACTTTGAGGCTTGTCTTCATCCTCTGCTTCCAGTGTTGTTGTGGGCTTGGTAGCTTCTTCAACTGCTGCAGAGTCAACAGCGGTTGAGTCTTGTTCCGCAGTCATTTCGGTGCTGGTTTCCTCAGCACCTTCTTCTTGCTGTGCAACAACAAAATTAGAAGCACCAAATGTTAGCATTCCTGCTATTGTCAAAAAGGCAAATAACTTTTTCATAGTTAACGGTTATTAATTTTACTTAAGATTTTGATTTTCTATCTGTTGATAATTAATGTTTTAATTGTTTCATGAACGGCAAATATAGTTATTTATTTTTAATCAAAAATTATGACCGAATATTTTTACTTGTTTTAAATAGGTCAAAATTTATAGCAAAAATAAGGATAAAATAATTTGGGAAAAGAATACTTTTTAAATGGCCGGATGGAAAAAATTTAATTCAAACGATAGTATCGCTCCAGGCGGTGCTATCGTTTATATTAAAAATAATCTTTATGTAGTATTTATGGCTGACACCACCATTATCCTGAACTGGCTGGAAGGAAACATTGACAAGGATCCAATGTTTGTTGAACCTTCCGATGGATATTATCAGTTAAAACTTTCATCTCCATGCATTGATTCAGGCGATCCTGATGCTTCAAGTCATATTTATCCGGCAACGGATTTAGCTGGTGGTTATAGGATTGTAAATTTCAGAATTGACATGGGCTGTTATGAAAATCAACATACGGTAAATAATAATACATATATGTTATCTTCTCATTTGTTATATTTGCTTTGGGATTTTTTTTGTTGAGGGAGCTTAGGGGTGTAAGTAATTGTTCTGATGTATCCGATTCCTGTTAAATAAATTATAATAATGCCAGGCTATGGCGATCAGATGAACTTTGATCAAACGAAAACGGCCTTTTAATAAATATTTAAGAATATTATACGGAGTAGAGATAAAAGTAATGTAGATAAGACTTACAATCACCTCCATTTTTTTGTTATTTCTCCTTATCAACAACAATCGGTTGCGGGTTTTCCAATAGGCCTGTAGCGGACTTTCTCGTCCCACAGATACACTTTCTTTATGAAATACAAGTGACTGAGGAACATACCGGATTTCATATCCGGCATTACGAATTCTTTCCTGCCAGTCGAGCTCTTCATAATACAAAAAGAAAAAGTTGGCCATCAACCCAACGGTTTTGCAAACCTCCCTTGAAGTCATCATGGCAGCGCCGGAAGCAAAGGGTGTTGCATGCGCTTTATCATATTGCCCTTCATCTTTGGTATTGAAGCCAATAAAATGACTGGTTGCCGTAAAACGCGACATGGGTGTGGCTCCTGCATACTGTATTGTATCAGGCATGTCAAAAAACCTGACCTTGCAACCCACCATCCCGATTTTGGGGTTGCTTTCCATCATTTCTAGCAGTGGTTCCAGAAAACCCGGGTCAACTTCAGTATCATTATTCAACATCATCAGGTATTTGCCCTTCGATCTTTTAATGCCCAGGTTATTTCCCCCGGCGAAACCAAGATTATCCCTGCTTTTGATTAACCTTACATCAGGGAAATTCTCATATATAACGGATGATGGATCTTCATGGGAAGCATTATCAACAACAATGACTTCCAGATTAGGATAGGTAACTTTTTTTATAGATTCTAACAAGTCGCAGGTGACCTGCAACTGATTGAAGTTAATTGTGATTATTGAAACCAGGGGATGCTTTTCAGTATTCATTCCTTAACTTTGTTTTTTTACAACTGATGATGAAAAATAATGAGGATAAAGTTAATACAATTCTGAAATATATAATTTTATAATTATGCAAAGTACCAATCTTTCAAAACATATTGATAATAAACTTACGGAAATCTTTTCTGATTTTAACCCGCAAAAGGCTACTGAAAAGGATTTAAAAAAGATCATCAACCTGATTGATTATACTTCCCTCAACGGAACAGATAATGAGAAATCCATTGAAGAGCTTTGCAAATCTGCCATAAGCATTAAAGATATAAGCAAAGATATCCCTAATGTGGCTGCCGTTTGTGTATTTCCAAACTTCGTAGCGCGAGCAAAAGCCATACTTAAAGATCAAGATATTGCTGTTGCATCTGTTGCAAGCGGATTTCCATTCGGGCAAACATCACTGGAAATAAAAATCAAAGAAGTTGATTATGTAATTGAAGAGGGAGCCGATGAAATTGATATGGTAATCTCAAGAGGAAGATTTTTAGCAGGTGATTATGATTATGTTTCGCAGGAAATTTCAGTTATAAAAGATATTTGCCACGATATTCATTTAAAGGTTATCCTCGAAACCGGGGAACTGGAAACCGTTGAAAATATTCAAAAAGCAAGCCGATTGGCTATGGATGCCGGCGCTGATTTTATAAAAACTTCAACCGGGAAAATACAAGTTGCTGCAACCGAAAAAGCTTGCCTGGTTATGCTTGAAGAAATTAAAAAACATCATAAAAATACAGGAAAGAAAATCGGAATCAAGCCGGCAGGAGGCATTTCCACCTGGGAATCAGCCTTGCGTTATTATCATCTTGTTAAAAAAGTTTTAGGTAACGATTGGCTGAATAATGAATATTTCAGAATTGGAGCCAGCAGGTTGGTTCGCAATATTCTGGAGAAATTATCAAAATGAAACACACATATTTTTTTTAAAACCAAAACGTAAATCATAAAAATTTTAGGAAATATTTTATGGCTGATCTTTGGTGGACTTATCATTGCGCTTGAGTATTTTATTTCAAGCATCATTTTATTTATCACGATCATTGGGATTCCTTTTGCAAAGCAGCATTTTAAGCTCGCAGCTCTGGCGGTTAAGCCTTTTGGGATGGAGGTTATTGATAAATAACAAATCCAATTACTACTGAGAAAGGTAATTACAAAGGAATTATTAAAAAAAATTTCAAATGATAGAATCACCTTTGCTTACGTATTTTGAAATTTTAACGGTTACTTCTCAACAGTACCTTTCACTACTAAAAAATATTTCTCTCCTGAGCCGAATTGCACAACAACGCTTTTTCGAAAATTCCCTGTTCTTCCGTATCGGAAAGCAACACTCACGGTTCCGGTACTGTCAGGAGCTACGGGTTTCTTTTGATAACCGGCAACAGTGCAGCCACATGATGATTTCACCCTTGAAATAAGAACAGGCTCATCGCTATTGTTGGTAAAGCTGAATTTGTGCTTAACCTGATTATATGCTTTCACGGTTTGAAAATCATGATTTGTGGCATCCCATTCTATTTTTCTTTTTATTGTTTTCTCCGGATCATCAGCAGATATTTGACTTTCTGCCAGAAAGGGCATTGTTAATAATGCTGAAATAATGATTATAACGATTTCTGTTTTCATGTTAATTTTGCTTTTCATGAATCTTTTTACAAAGGTAAATTATTCCCTAAGAAACAAACAACTATCCCCATAACTCAACATCCTGAAATCCTTTGCAAGAGCATAATCGTAAACATTTTTCCACTTTTCACCAATAAAAGCTGCAACCAACAACAACAAGGTGCTTTTTGGCTGATGGAAGTTAGTCAGCATCCCATCCATCATTTTATACCAATACCCGGGAACGATCATCAATTGAGTTGAGCCTGTCAGAATTTCTTTATCCTTATGTTTCATCCATTTCAGGATAATATCACATACTGCTGTTCGGGTTAATTTTAAATCATTCATTTCGTAAGGTTCCCATTGATTAATGTGCAGCTCATTATCCCGAAAACCGTTTTTCATTTGTTTTACTGCAAACCAATACAAACTTTCAAGCGTCCTCACGGAAGTTGTTCCTACCGGGATGATTTTTTTATTTGCGTATGAATGAAGATTGAGGATCAGATTTTTATCAACCATGACCTTCTCGAAATGCATTTCATGTTCTTCAATGGTATCTGAGATAACAGGTTTAAAGGTTCCGGCGCCAACATGTAAGGTTATCTTACCACCTTCAATTCCTGATTTGCTTAATTTTTCAAAAACCTGTTCGGTAAAATGGAGCCCGGCAGTCGGGGCAGCCACAGAACCAGTGTTGCGCGCAAAAACAGTCTGGTATCTTTGTTTATCAGATTCAACAGATTTTCTTTTCAGATAAGGTGGAATGGGGATCGAACCGGCTGCATCAAGCACTTCACCGAAGGTAAAATGTCCGGGCAACCAGGTAAATTCAATTTCGCTGGCTGTTTCCTGTTTCCTGATTCTTGAAACTGTTAACTTAAATGATATATTTCCGGCTTTTGCATTTAAAGTTAAATTGCCCGATTTCCATCTTTTGGAATTTCCAACAAAACATTTCCATATTGTTTTTTTCTTTACCTGGAATGCCCTTTGAAAATCAGGATAAGGCGAAAACGGCTCAAGACAAAAAATTTCGATGATTGACCCGGTTGCTTTTCTAAAAAACAAACGGGATTGAATAACGCGGGTCTGGTTGAAAACCAGCAGACTCTCCCTGGGAAGATAATCAGGCATATTGATAAAGACATCTTCGGAAATTTTATCATCCCTTAATATCAATAGTTTCGAATTATGCCTTTCTTCCAGTGGGAATTTGGCAATGCGATGCCCGGGAAGATCGTAGTTGTATTGTTCTGTTTTTATTGATTTAAGATCTTTCATTGTTTTGAATCCACTGACAAAAGTAAATGAAAACTTCCAAAGCCTAAAAGATACAAACAGCATGTAAAGCTTTATTAATCTGTTTATCTTTGTAATAAAAGATAAAAATGGTAAAACTTACAAAACATATTCCCAACGGAATAACACTTGTAAATTTGGTGCTGGGCTGTTTTGCAATTCTGTCAGTCTTCAGGAATGACCTGTATGAAGCAGGAATTTTAATTTTATTCGCAGCCCTTGCTGATTTTCTTGATGGCGTGGCCGCAAGAATTTTCAAGGCAAAATCCGATTTAGGCTTACAGCTCGATTCACTGGCCGATTTAGTTTCATTCGGGGTAGCACCCGGTTTTATTGTTTTCAAAATGTTTGAGTTACATGCCGGTTTTACTGATAATTATACATGGTTAAGATTTATTGCTTTTCTGATTCCCGTTTGCTCTGCAATACGGCTGGCAAAGTTCAATATTGATACCCGGCAAAAGAATTCTTTCCTGGGATTACCGGTACCTGCCAATGCCATTCTGATCGCATCCTTTCACTTGATATACTTTCAGGAAGCGTCTGATTTTACATGGTTGACAATGGTGATTACAAATCACTGGTTCTTAATGGCTTTTGCTGTTTTGTTTTCTTTACTTCTGGTTTCGGAAATTCCTTTGATCGCTTTAAAATTCGACAAAAACGGACCTGCAAACCGATTACGTCTTGTTTTTACGGGATTGAGCATTTTATCACTCGCATTGTTTTATTTCAAAGGAATACTATTGATAATCCTGATATATTTTATTATTTCAATTGGAAATTATTTTGTAAACCGGAAGCCATAGTATTTCGGTAGTTTATCTTCTTAATTCAAATTTCTCACCCAGATAAACCTGACGCACATGCTCGTCTTCTGCAAGTTCTTGTGAGGTACCTGATTTCAGTATACTTCCTTCGAAAAGCAAATACGAGCGGTCAGTAATATCAAGGGTTTCGTGTACATTATGGTCGGTGATTAAAACACCAATGTTTTTTTCCTTTAATTTGGATACGATATTCTGAATATCTTCAACAGCGATGGGATCAACACCTGCGAAAGGTTCATCGAGTAAAATAAATTTGGGATCAACAGCCAGGGCACGGGCAATTTCCGTTCTTCTTCTTTCCCCTCCTGAAAGTGTTATGCCTTTACTCTTCCTGACATGATTCAGTCCGAATTCCTCAATAAGAGATTCTAGTCTTTCTGTTTGTTCGGCTTTCGAAAACTTTGTAAACTCAAGTACGGCTTTTAAATTATCTTCAACACTCAATTGCCGGAAAACAGAAGCTTCCTGCGCGAGATAACCAATACCTTTCTGGGCACGCCTGTACATTGGCTCATTTGTAATGTCGGTTTGGTTAAGGTAAACACGTCCTGAAAAAGGCTTTATTAATCCAACAATAATGTAAAAAGAAGTGGTTTTGCCAGCTCCGTTAGGCCCAAGCAAACCTACTATCTCCCCCTGTTTAACTTTGAGCGTTACCTCATTCACAACGGTGCGTTGTCTGTATTTCTTAACTATTTTATCGGTTCCGAGGATCATAATCAACAAATAACGATCAAATGTAAGTATATATACTGAATCTTACAAAAAATGCAAAGCATTTTTCTGTTAGAATCAGTTATGCCGATGAGAGAAAAAGATAAATCATTGCTAAGCGGTTCCAAATCGGTATATTTTAAAAGGAAAAATGGAAGCTGAAGAAAAGTGCAAATTTATTGATGTCGGGATTGTTTAAATGCGATAATCTCCAGATAGCATCAATCCTGAAAATCTTTAAAATATTCTCAATACCAACGCCGACTTCTATATATGGTTTTTCTAATGTGAAAGTACCATCCGGAAGTTTAGAATAATCTTTGTTGGTTTTGCTGAGGGTACCCCAAACTCCCTGAATAAATGCAACTTCGCGGAACTTTAGTTTTCGCATAAGTGGAATGCGATTAAGGAATAAGCCGTCGAAATGATGAGTGTAATAGATACTGATATACTGATCGCTGACAAATTCATAATAGTTCATCAGGTTATAAGCATACTCATCAAAAATAAAAGTTTCGTTACCAGGATGTAACTTTAATAAGGGATATGGCAGCTTTCCCCAGGTTTTACCCGTTTCGATGATGTATTTTGACCATCCAAAAGCGAAAACATTAAACCATTGTCTGAGGCTAAGCTGCAAACGATGATATCTGTATTCTCCATCCAGGAAATCGGGAATACCAATGCCATACTGAATTCCAAGAATTGGATAAACCGTACCCAGACTAATGCGCTCGAATTCACCCATTACGAATTTTTCGTTGTAAGCCAATCGTGCATCTATTCTTATTTCCGCACTGGTGATTGAATTTTTTACAACAGTTTGGTTATCATCATGAATAATAAAATGTGTAGTGCCATAAGGAGTAATATCACGATGGATCAGGTTAAGGGTATTTGAAAATCCTGTGAACCATTCGTGTTCGTAATACATTTTATACTCTTTTACCATTGAAAGCTTGTCAGCCGGGTTTCGTCTGAAAAAAGTTGCAAAAAGGTTATCTTCACTAAAGGCATTCTGGCTTTGCCCCAATTGCTCAAGGTCATATGTATAGGAAGCCCCGAAAGCTCTTCTTGGATTTTTACTGAAGATATTGATCATGCCCAAGCCGTATTTAAACTTTTTATCGTTGATACCGTATGCAACATGTCCGTTCAACATGATGTTGGTGCTGAACTGATTGCTTGTTCGCCCACCAATCCGCAAACGAACGCCTTCTTCAGGATTGTAACTGATGGATTTGTATAAAGGGCCGATTTCAACCGGGCCCCAGACAAGGTAACCATTGGTTAAAAGGTAAAACAAATCAACCCATGTTCTGAAAATGGGAATCCTTTTAATGGAATCAACCATCTGGTATATATTTTTTTCTTTTGTTGTCAGGACTTCATGCCTTGTATCTTCCCAGAATTCTTCGGGTTTTTCATACGAATCTTCTTCAACATAAACATCCAGCGGAGATTGATAAAATTCACGGGGTTTGGGCTCATTGAAAACAAAATGATCGTAAGTAGCTGTTTTATGTCCATATAATCCAACGGTACGTTTTGTATTCTCTATTACGTTAAAATCTACAACAAAATAATCACGGGTGATCATCCAGTATTTTTCATGAATTTTATCATATTCCTGTTTTACGGTTATATCATTGATAAAGTTGATGTTGGCATCTTCAATAATCCGCATGTTTACCTCTTTAATGGCCCAGCTTGTATCATTTACCCAAAACTCACCTGTAAAAGTAAGTTCCTGTTTTCGACGAGGTTTAAACATGATCTGGTAGCACCATTTGTTATCAATTATGGCACTGTCTATCAGATAATACTTGTAAAAAACCAACCCGAAATTGGCAACCGGACTTACAAAGTTTTTCTCAAACAACATGATGTGGTTGTCGTAGATGTTTATATTCTGGTACATGTCTCCCAGGAATTGTGAGATGCTCTCGTTTTCGAGGCCGGATACTTTGGTGGCTTTAATGATTTCCTTCCTGACTTTCGGGCTTCGCTGAAAATACACATCAGAAAGTGATTCCGAAAGAAAAACCGGAAGGTAGGGTTTTCCGTTTACCGTGCTTGTATCAACATAATTGAAAATGAATTTGAAAGGTTTCAATACCTTTCTGTTTTTTAGCTTATCAGTGATATTGTTCAGATCAAGCTGTACTTTGGTGTATACTTCATACTGAAATGCTTCGAAATTATGCCTGTTGTTGCTGTCTTTATTTGCTATGATCTTTCTTAAAATAACTTCTGCCGGATTTTCACCAGGAACGATTTCCACTTCCCTCAGAGTAAATTCCGAAGGCATGAGTTGAATACTAAGTTCCTGATAAACTCCCTGGCTGATTTTTATTTTTTGAGTTTGATAACCGATATATGAAATAACCAGGGTATCAGGGATATTAGTTTTTATCGTTTCGATTGAGAAATACCCGTCAAAACCCGAAGTAGCACCGATTGATGTTCCCTTTATAACTATGTTGGCAAACGGAACAGGTTCACTGGTATTGGCATCGGTAATGGTTCCCATGATTTTGGTTGCCTGGGAGTAGGATTGGAAGCATGTTAAGAGCAACAACCCTATCACCAAAATAACTTTATACTTCCACTGCAGGTTCATGAGAAAATATTAAAGGATATAAACCAAAAACAAAGGTGAAATATTGTTGATAAATGATTACAATATTCCTTCCTTCAGAATATCATGAATATGAATGATGCCAACATATTTGTTCTTTTTAAAAACCGGCAATTGGGTAATATTGTTGTTTCTCATCAGGCTCAATGCATTAACTACCAGCTCTCCTGCATTGATCGTTTTAGGATTTGCAGTCATAATATCTTTTGCAGTAACCTTGTTCAGGTCAGGTTCATTGTGCATTAATCTTCTCAGGTCACCATCGGTAATAATACCGATCAGCTTTCCATTTTCCATCACAGCAGTTGCACCAAGCCGCTTTGAACTTACCTCGAGGATAACGGTCTTATAATTGGCATCAAAAGGCACTTCCGGTTTTTCATTTCTTGCGTAAAGATCTGATACCTTCATATACATCTTTTTACCCAGTGCACCGCCGGGATGAATTTTTGCAAAATCATCCTGTGAAAAACCCCGGCATTCAATCAGGGCAATGGCCAGGGCATCACCCATGACCAATTGCGCAGTAGTACTCGAAGTGGGGGCAAGATTATTGGGGCAAGCTTCTTTTTTAACACTTGCATTAAGACAAAAATCAGCTTGTTTGGCCAGGTAGGATTCCATGTTGCCGACAATAGCAATCAGTTTGTTTCCTCGTGCATTCAGTAAGGGAACCAATACTTTGATTTCCGGTGTTTCACCACTCTTAGAAATACAAATGATCACATCGTCTTTTTGAATAATCCCTAAATCGCCGTGAATAGCATCAGCAGCATGCATAAAAATAGCAGGTGTTCCGGTTGAGTTAAGTGTTGAGACGATCTTTTGTGCAATGTTGGCGCTCTTGCCAATTCCGGTTATAATGACCCGTCCTGTTGTCTTATAAATGGTTTCTGTGGCTTCTGCAAAACTTTCTGTGACCTGATCCTGTAAGCGGGCAATCGCCTCTGCTTCAGTGTTTATAGCATTGATTGCAATTTGTTTGATTTCTTCTTTTTTCTTCAAAACTTGATTATTTTCTCTTTTTTGCTTTTGCAAAGTTTTTTTATTACTATATTTGTATAAGAGCACTAGTGAAACCTTAATAATCACTAACTTATGAATTACATAATAAACTCCTCAAAAGTATGTTTATTATTACTTTGAACAAAAATAGCGAAACAAAGATATTGATTTTTTAAGATGGAATTGAAATGGCAGAAGTAGTTGAATATCAATTACACAGTGTTTTAAAGAAGGTGTTTGGATTTGATTCATTCAAGGGAAACCAGGAAGCTATTATCAAAAGCATTTTGGATGGCTATAATACTTTTGTTATCATGCCAACAGGAGGAGGTAAATCAATGTGCTACCAGCTTCCTGCTATTATGAAAGAAGGAACAGCTATCATTATCTCACCCTTGATTGCTTTGATGAAAAACCAGGTTGATTCGATACGGAACTTTGGAACCGAGCGGGGAATAGCTCATTTTATGAACTCTTCACTTACAAAGTCGGAAGTGGTACAGGTAAAAAGTGACCTGACGGCAGGAAGAACAAAGCTATTGTATGTTGCACCCGAATCATTAACAAAAGAAGATAATGTTGATTTTCTGAAAACCATTCGCATATCTTTTTATGCAGTTGACGA
>CAZTAW010000012.1:0-15622 GCA_964611705.1 uncultured Bacteroidales bacterium | reverse complement strand
ATTTCGGAATGGGGTCACGATTTCAGGCCGGAATACAGAAGAATCAGGCCTATCATTAATGCCATCGGACAGGATGTTCCCATTATAGCTCTTACAGCTACTGCAACGGTTAAGGTTCAGACTGATATTCAGAAAAACCTCGAAATATTGAATGCCAGGGTTTTTAAATCATCTTTCGACCGTCCGAACCTGTATTATGAAATCCGTCCCAAAACAAAAACCGTTGTAAAGGACATCATTAAATTCATTAAAAACAACCTGGGAAAGTCCGGGATCGTTTATTGCCTGAGCCGTAAAAAAGTAGAAGAGATGGCCGAAACCCTGCAGGTTAATGGTATAAAAGCCCTTCCTTATCATGCCGGATTGGATTCGGTAACCCGGCGTACAAACCAGGACAGATTTTTAATGGAACAGGTGGATGTGATCGTTGCTACCATTGCCTTCGGAATGGGCATTGATAAACCCGATGTTCGTTATGTGATCCATCATGATATACCTAAAAGCATTGAAAGCTATTACCAGGAAACAGGGCGGGCCGGAAGAGATGATGGTGAAGGTAACTGTATTTGCTTTTACAGCTATGATGATATACAGAAACTGGAAAAGTTTATGAAAGACAAACCTGTTGCCGAACAGGAAATTGCCAAAGAACTGCTTCAGGAAACCACTGCTTACGCCGAATCATCAGTATGCAGACACAAATTATTGCTTCATTATTTCGGGGAGGAATATACACTTGATAATTGCGGGGCTTGCGACAACTGCCTGCATCCCAAAACAAAATTCGAGGGTAAAGAGTATGTTATACAAGTTCTGAAGGCCGTTCTGGCTGTGAAGCAGATTTTTAAGGCAAAACACATTGTAAATATCCTGGCAGGAAAAAATACTACTTCCATCAAGTCTTTTAAACATAATAAGCTTGAGGTTTTCGGCTCGGGAATGGGCAATGATGAAAAATTCTGGAATGCTGTGATCAGGCAATCATTGATCCATCATTTGCTTGTAAAAGATATTGAAAATTACGGATTGCTTAAAATTACCCCTGAAGGTAAAAAATTCCTGAAAGAGCCGTATTCCATCATGCTGACCAAAGATCATGATTACGACAAAAGTGAAGATGATGACATTATGACTTCAGGAGGAGGCCACAAAACCAGTACTGCAGACAAAACCTTGTTTATGATGTTGAAGGATTTGCGCAAGGATATCAGTCGCAAGGAAGACTTGCCTCCCTTTGTTATTTTCCAGGATCCTTCGCTTGAAGATATGGCCATTCAATACCCCATAGAGGAGGAGGAGCTACGGCAAATTACAGGTGTGGGGACCGGAAAAGCCAGGAAATACGGAAAACCATTCCTTGAGCTGATCAACAATTATGTTGATGAAAATGATATTATCAGGCCCAATGATATGATCGTTAAATCGGTTGTCAACAAATCAGGCCTTAAAGTTTATATAATCCAGAGCATTGACCGTAAACTTGCTCTTGAGGACATAGCAGCTACCAAAAGCCTTACGATTGATGAACTACTAACAGAGATTGACCGCATTGTATCTTCAGGCACCAAGATTGATATTAACTATTACATAAGTGAATATGTTGATGAGTATCATCAGGAGGAAATTTACGATTATTTCCACAGGACAGAATCCGACTCAATCCAGGAAGCGCTTGAAGAACTCGGCGAAGGCGAATATACTGAGGAAGAGATCCGTTTGATGAGGATTAAGTTTATTTCCGAACTGGGTAATTAGTTATGAAGAAACAATATCTTTTTTTAATCCTGATCTTTGTTATGGCTTGTTCGCCCGGAAACAATGATGATAAAATTATAATCCCCGATGATGTACTGGAAAAGGAAAGAATGATAGATGTGCTGGTTGACCTGCAACTGGTTGAAGGTGCACTTATCCTGAAACGGTCAATCGGTCAGGCGTATCTTCCTCTGAAAGATTTTTATTTCAACCATGTTTTTGAAAAACACAATATAAACAGGGAAAAATTTGAACGTAGCCTCGATTTTTATAAAAGTCATCTATATCTACTTAATGAAATATACGGTGAAGTTATTAGAGAATTAAGGGCGATGAAAAATGAACTGCAAAACCGGTAAACTTTATCTTGAGTATATGGCCGTGCAGTTTTGTTCCGAACCTGAAATAATCAGGGAGTAAGTCCACTCCATTCTTTTGTCGTTGACTAGGGTGCCATCGCCTGTCACCGTCCAGTTATCCCCTATTTTATGATTAGGATCTATTTCAATGTGATTGTTGGCAACAATACCAACAGCCGGATCACCCGTGCCGGGATCAGCAAAATTCTGAATAAACACCCTGGATGAATTATTGGGATCGGCAGAAATCACCACAGAATAAATTCTTTTTGAGCATGTTTCATTTACACTCCAGGTTCCAATAAATTTATCACGGTCATCACCATTGTCAATATCTTCGTCTTCATCCGTACTGCATGAAACCATAAGCATACCAAACGCGATGATTATGGTAAAAAAAGGAAGGGCGTATTTTTTCATTTTGATTTTGTTTTTCGATTATACCAAAAATAAATAAAAACTTGTATCAACAGCAAAAATAAAAAATAAAACTTCCCCAAATCATACCCTGATAAAGAAATAATTGTAAATTTAAGCAAACTTATAACTTAAAATATGAAACTTAAAGTTTATCAGGCAGATGCATTTACAGATAAAGTTTTTGGGGGAAATCCTGCATGTGTATGTCCGCTGGAGAAATGGACGGATGAAGAAACAATGCAAAATATAGCTGCAGAGAATAACCTGTCAGAAACTGCTTTTTTCGTCAGAGAAGGTGGTCATTACAAAATCCGGTGGTTCACACCCACAGTTGAAGTTGATCTTTGCGGACATGCTACACTTGCTTCAGGGCATGTTTTGTTCAACCACCTGGGCTATAGAGAAAACGAAATTCACTTTCAAACGGTTAAAAGAGGAGAATTAATCGTAAAGAAAGAAGGCGATAAGATAGTTATGGATTTTCCGATTACAAAGTTTAATGAAACACTTGCACCAAAAGAACTGGTTGAGGGCATTCGCACGGAACCCATCGAAACACATCTTGGTGGAAAGTTTATGGTGTTATTGAATTCGGAGGAAGATGTAAAAAACGTCCGCCCGGATTACGAAAAACTTGGTAAACTGAATGCAATTGGCGTCATCGTCACGGCAAAGGGCATTGATGTTGATTTTGTTTCGAGATTTTTTGCCCCCCGGATGGGGATTAACGAAGACCCTGTAACAGGCTCCGCACATACTTTATTAATACCTTACTGGGCTGAAAAACTGGGAAAGAATAAGCTTACGGCATTGCAACTTTCAAAACGAGTTGGAAAACTATGGTGTGATCTTTTGAATAACAGGGTTGAAATTAAAGGTAAAGTAGTTACTTATCTGGAAGGAAATATTTTTATTTAAGAAACAAAAAAGCAGCGTATGCATCACGAAATGCTGCCTAAACGTACTTTTGTAAAAAAATCATATTGAAAAATCAGGATATAACGGGAATAATACTTGCTGGCGGTAAGAGCAAGAGGATGGGCAAAGAGAAAGGCCTGGTTGAACTGCACGGGAAAAAACTGATCAGTTATGTTATCGAAGTCCTGAAACCTGTTGTGGGAAAAATCATCATAAGCAGTAATAGCAATGCCTATCATGATAAAGATTATGAAGTGATAGCTGATATTTATCCCGATTCCGGGCCAATGGGTGGTATTTATTCCTGCCTGCAACATTCTTCCACTCAAAAAAACCTGGTTGTATCTTGTGACATACCCTTTATTACACGTAGTTTGCTTAAAAATATACTTGCATTTTCTAACGATTATAATTTGATTGTTCCGTGGCATGGTAAAAAACTATATGAGCCTTTATGCGCATACTACGATAAAAAACTGCTTGGTGTTTTGTTTGAATTTATCACGAGAAAGCATTACAGGATACCCGATGTTTTTAAGGAAGTTAAATTCAAGGCTTTCGACCTGAATCTTTTTTCAGGATACGATAAGGATCTTTTTCTGAATATCAATTCAAGGGCTGAGTTGAAAAAAGCGGAAGAAATTATCCTTCAACAAAACAAAGAAAGCCACATTAAAAAATAATTATGACCTCGCTACGAAAATGGATGATGAAAAATCATTTCCTGATTTTGAAAGAATCAGGTTCAATGACACTACCTGGATATTCAAATATACTGAATCTTAGTGAAAATGCAAAGCAATTTTCGTTTAGATTCAGTTATGCCGATAGGATCAGATTTATATTTCTTGCAAACCTGATCCGTATCGGTATAAAATCAGGAAAGAAACCGTTTCAAAATAATTAAACACTCCATAAACTTGTGGGATACACACATTCTTCAACCAGTTTATTGATCCTGCTAACAGATGCCTGCTTATCTTCTTTATAAGTTACACCAAACCACTGATCACTTGATTTAAGAACCTTTACCGTTGCATCCATTTTTTGGATTAATTCGGTTACAACAGATGGAATAAAATACTCTGCTTTGGGGTCATAAGCATTTTCACGTATAAAAGCTTCAAAACCTTCTTCAAGAAAATCAAAGATACCGTTTGTGAATCCCCAGAAATTCATTGAAACGATGCTATTTCCAGGCAGCATATCCCAATTACCGTTTTCGTCCTGGTAGCCAATGGCATCATTTGTTTTTTCGATTTTTGTATGCTCAGTTACCTGGCGTAAAAATCCCTCATTGTCAATATTACAAACACCACGCGACACAGAACCATGTTCCGAAAGGGTATTTGCAAGTTTATAACCAACCATGCAATATTGGTTTGTTTTGGGGTCAATACTGTTAAAAAATTCACTGACCATCGCAAAGGCGCTGGGACCATAGTAATCATCGGCATTGATTGCTGCAAAAGGCTCCTGTATTTTATCTTTTGCTACCAGAATTGCATGGCCTGTTCCCCATGGTTTTATACGTTCAGGATTGATCTCAAACTCTTCAGGTATATTATCAACTTCCTGTAAAACATATTCGACCTCAATTTTACCTTTCAATTTAGGTAGGATCATTTCCATGAAGTCTATTTCAATTTTTCGATTCAGGACAAAAACCACTTTGCCGAATCCGGCCTTGATGGCATCATAAATTGAATAATCAATGATGGATTCGCCTGAAGGTCCGATCTTGTCCATTTGCTTAACGCCTCCGTAACGGCTTCCAATACCTGCTGCAAGAATTAATAATGTAGGTTTCATATTATCGCATTTTTAATTGATTCCATAATCTTGTCAAAATAAATGTAGAAATAATTGCCACATAAGTTAAAATAAGGGCAATCCCATATTTTCCATAAATCCAGTTTCCGGTTGCAAACAGTGCGCTGTAAACAGCAAAACACCCAATTATCATACACAATATGCCAACCGGAACATCCCAGCCTTTTTTGTATTTTTCTATTTTGATGCCTCTTTTCATTGCTTCAGTCAACACTTTTTTCCATCCCGGACCGCCGGGAAAAACTGTGTTATAAAAATTGATAAGGGTTTTATAATCAACCGGTTTTGTTAAATAAGTAACACCCAGCCAGAAAACAGTGGTAAGCCCCACCCCGACAAGAAGCTTAAAAGCTATGTCAACCCCGGGTAATACGGTAAGGGGATGAATGATCTCAAAATAAATAGCGATCAGAAAAGAAACGATCATGGCTGTAATTTCGCTAAACGCATTGATGCGCCACCAAAACCAACGCAAGATGTAGATCAGTCCGGTACCTGCACCAATCTGTAAAATAATATCGAACGACTGCTTTGCATTATTCAGTAATAAAGCCAGTCCAAATGTTATGATCATCAATAAAACAGTAGTTGATTTTCCTATTAATACCAGCTTTTTTTCTGATGCCCTGGGATTGACAAAGCGTTTATAAAAATCATTCACAACATAAGAAGACCCCCAATTCAGATGCGTGGATATGGTTGACATAAAAGCTGCAATGAGGGAAGCTACAACGAGTCCGAGGAATCCATGTGGTAATTTGGTCAGCATTGCCGGATAGGCAAAATCTTCTTTTACAATAGCAGCATTGGCATGGGGAAAAGCCTGCTGCATTGATTCAATATTCGGAAAAACGACCAGGGAAGCAAGAGCTACAATAATCCATGGCCATGGTCTTAAGGCATAATGCGCCACATTAAACAGCAATGTGGCCCCAATAGCACCTTTTTCATTTTTTGCAGATAACATGCGCTGGGCAATGTAACCTCCACCTCCGGGTTCCGCACCGGGATACCATACACTCCACCATTGTATGGCAATGGGCAAAACCAGTAAAGATACCAGTGCATTCCTGTCAAAGAAATCAGGCAGCAGGTTCATTTTAGATTGCACTAACTCGTTTTCAAACAAAGTAGAAAAATTTCCGATTTCACTATTAACTAAAATAAGGGCAGCACCAATGGCCCCGATCATTGAAATGACAAATTGAAAGAAATCCGTTAGTAAAATACCTCGCAATCCACCAAGGGTGCTATAAATTACTGTGATGGATAAAGCAACGATCAAGGTTTTCTCAGGCGACCAGTTGAGCATGGTAGCTCCGATCTTGATCATAGCCAGGCCAACTGTTGCCATTACAACTACATTAAATATCACCCCCAGGTAAATTGCCCGGAAGCCACGCAGGAAAGCTGCCATTTTACCGCTATATCGTATTTCGTAAAATTCCAGGTCGGTATTTATTCCGGATCGTCGCCACAATTTTGCATAAACAAATACCGTAAGCATTCCGGTTAACAAAAATGCCCACCATACCCAGTTACCGGCTACTCCGTCCTGTCTCACAATATCCGTGACAAGATTGGGGGTATCGCACGAAAAGGTAGTGGCTACCATGGAAATCCCCAGCACCCACCAGGGCATATTTCTTCCTGACAGGAAAAATTCGGCATAACTCTTTCCTGCTTTCCTGGAAGTATATATTCCAATGATGATGGTGAAAAGAAAAAACCCGAAAATTATTATCCAGTCAACTGTTATTAACATTAGCCTGCTAATTTTAACATGGCCAAAAATAGTAATTGATTATCAAGTCGGGATTAATTTTTTATGAAAAGAAATCAATACTAATTTTCCATTATTGTCTGTTCCTCTAATTTACCTTTTACAGGCAGAGGATCGGATAACCAGATTTTCAAGGTAGTTCTTGCTCTGTTAAGCTGCGATTTGGAGGTTCCTTTCGATATATTGAGCATGTTCCCAATTTCCTGATGTGTATAACCTTCTATTGCGCTCAGATTAAAAACTTTCTGATACCACGTCGGTAAATCCTTCCCCAGGCTTAATATATCAGATTCTGAAATACAATAAACCAGATGCCAACGGCAATAGCCATTAAAATATTCCTGAATTTCTTACTGTTTTCCATGTTTTATTTGTTTGTTAAATGGATCATCATTAACGAAAACCAAAAATATTGAATTTGTCTTAATAAACAAAAATCAGTTTGTTACCCAAATGTAGAAGCGAATTAAAGCTCACTATTTCAACAATTTAACCGCTGAAGCTTTGAATGATACCCAAATAGTATCCTTATTTTTAAGATTGAGCTCAAGCATGGATTCCCTGCTGATAGTTGCATAAAGATCAACACCAACATCAATCAATACTTCAATGCCATATTGCCGGGGCAGAATATCCATTATTTTACCCTGCTTATTGTTTACCAGACTGCTTTGAAGTTGCTGCCTGCTCAATATGATATCCTCATTACGCAGAAGAATATATCCTTTCCGAATATTATTTTCTGTTAATGCCTCGCAGAAAAATCTGTCATTTACAATTGCCAGCTTTAATGAACTATTTTCCGTAGATTGAATCCTGGCCGGAAAATAGTTTTGAATACCCGTAAGATTAGCCACAAATTCATTGGCAGGTTTTTTAAAAACATCTTTTGTTTTACCTTTCTGTAAAACTGCTCCGTTATGCAGAATAGCAACTTTATCAGAAAGCATGATCGCCTCCTGAAAATCATGCGTTACGTGAATAATGGTCTGTCCCTCTTTCGAAAGTTTTCTGAATTTGTTTCTTATCTTGTTTTTTATTTGCACATCCAAAGAAGTCAGGGGCTCGTCAAGTAAAAGAATAGCCGGTTTCAAAGCAAGGGTTCTTGCCAATGCAACGCGTTGCTTTTCTCCTCCTGAAAGATTTCCGGGTTTACGTTCCAGTAGTTTCCTGATCCCGAACTTGATGGCAAGCTGTTCAACAATTTCTTTACTTTCCGATTTTGAGCGATGTTGATTCCGAAGGGGGTAGACAATGTTTTTAAATACTGTCATATGCGGAAACAAAGCAAAATCCTGGTAAAGCAAACCAATTTTGCGTTTTCTGATCTGTTCGGATGTAATATCTTTTCCTTCGTAAATGATCCTGCCGCTATCAGGTTTTTGCAGGCCTGTTATTATTTCGAGCAACATTGATTTCCCGGAGCCCGATTTCCCGAGTAAGACATAATAGTCACCTTTTTCTACTTTCAGGTTCACATTACTTATGGAGAATGATCCTATCTTTTTTGATATGTTGATCAGCTCAAGCATTATTATTTCTTTTGGAGATGATACGCATAACAATAAATACAAACAAGCTTACAACAATAAAAACTGCAGCAACGGGCCTGGCATATTTCAGTCCGAAAGCTCCGAATCGTTCATAGATTAGCACCGGTGTAATCATAGGGTGATAAGCAATGATCACAACAGCGCCAAACTCGCTCAACCCACGTGCAAACATGAGTATCAGCCCGCTTACGATATTTCGCCATGCCAGGGGAACAGAAATTGTAAAAAACACTTTGGCCCGGGAAGCACCTAAATTCATCGCAGCTTTTTCGAGCTTAACAGGAACGGATTCAAAACCATCTTTGGCTGAGATGATCAGAAATGGAATGCTAACAAAAGCCATAGCAACCGCAATACCTGCGGGGTGGCTCACAAAATCCAGTCCAATTTTTGAAGCTATTTGCCCGATCATTGAATCGCGTGAAAGAAATCCCAGCAATGCAATACCTGCTGCGGTATGCGGAATAACAATCGGAAGGTTAATAATACCTAAAATAAGTTCTTTGCCTATAAAGTTCTTTCTGGCCAGAAGATATGAAAACGGAATTGCTGCGATGGCAAAAACTACCGTTCCGGTAACGGAAGTCCGGATGGTGAGCCAAATACTTTGTGCAACCTGCGGGTCCCGGGTAGTTTCAAAAATATCGGTGCCGGAAGTGGCCAGGAACATTCCAATGATGGGCCCGACAATAAAAAAAAGAATCAGCCCGCTGAGCAATGTAAAAATCCATGTCATGGGCTGAATCTTATTCATAAATAATTTGATGAGGTTTTATAGCTTGAGACTTCTTTTAATTTTTTTAGGAATTGCATCTTTATTTACCATGATATTCATGGTTTTATATTTGACAAATGGTTTTGACGCGTAAAAATATCCATCATAAATATGCCCTTCGGTTCCCCATGAGTTCTTCACACGGTAATATTCATTTCCTTTCTGGTCAACGGCCTTACCAACGATCAACATGCCGTGATCGTCGGTAGTTGTATAATTGTTAAATGCTTTTTGACGCATTTCCTGTGTGATCTCCTTTTCCTTTACTGGTTTATCAAAACTGTATAAAGTTTTTTTCTTTTCCTTTGAAGTTAAAGCTTCCCATCTTTCTTTCTCCGTTCCTGACAGCTCAGGTTTTTCTTCATCGGGAACAATGGCAACACCATTTTTCCAGGAAAATCCTTTTTCGCTCACATCGGCACCCCAGGCAACCGTATAGCCATTAAACAGTGCATAATCAATTGTTTCCATCAACTCCTCAATGGGAACATTGTATACATAGCTGTACATCCAGTTATCCGGTACTTCGAGAATAAACTTTTCATGAAAAGGATGATGTGTGTATGAGCTGAGCTCAATGTAATCATCCGCGTTCAGCCCGAGCTCTTCGGCAAAGCTTACAGGTGTGTATTCAAGCCCTTCGTATATGAATGTATCAGGGTAAGCACCCAAATATGTATCGGCCAGTGCCAAAAAACCTTCATGCCAAACCGGTGTAAGTTTCTTGTTCTTGTTTTTGATCACACCATCAACATAATCCTTAAAAACCTGATCCATTTCTCCATGTACGTGATTTTCTTCACCAATCACTTTACCACTATAAGCTTCTTCAGGAACCATGCCTTTTTCTTTCAGGCACCATACCACATCGCTGTTTCCGCCACCACCTGCAAAATTGAGGTGACCGTGAAAACGAACATATTTTCTGGCTTTTGCCGGGTAGGCATTACGAACTACAAATATTTCCGAAAGATCATATTCTCCTTTTCCCATTCTTATCAGCTCAGCTTCAAGCAATCCAATTGTTGAAAAGCTCCAGCAAGTTCCCGAGCGATACTGGTTTTTAACGGGAGTATGCGAAACCTCTTTTGTAATTGTAAATTCATAACCTTTTTCATCTTCTTTTTCTTCCTCTTCCTGTGCATAAACAGCAGGAAACAAAAAGGCGATCAATCCTAATGTAAAAATTAGTCTGTTCATTTTTTTCATAGTTATTGGTGTTTAATTTATTAGAGCCTACAAATTTAGTATTTTCAAATGATTAATGATCAATCGGGCGTTATATCTTGTGTATTTTCTTTCAATAATTCATTGTGTTTGTCCGTGTTGGTTTTAATCCTTTCATTTATTGAAGTAAAACGCTCATTAACTTTATCCAGGTTAATTTGTACCTCATCTTCTGATGTGCTCACATATCTCGAAATGTTCAGGTTGTAGCCTTTCTTTTCAATTTCCTCCATTGAAACCTTTCTTGAAAAGCGTTCGGTTTCTTGCCTATATTTATATGTCTCTACAATGTTTTTTATATGTTTTTTACCCAGGCTGTTCTGACGTTTCCCATTTTCATACTGCTCACCGGCATTGATAAATAAAACATCGTCTTCTTTTTTGCATTTCTTTAGTACAAGAATGCAAACAGGTATTCCCGTTGAATAGAACAATTTTGAAGGCAATTCGATAACCGTATCAATGTTGTTATCTTTTAAAAGTTTGGTGCGGATTCGTTCTTCAGCACCGCCACGGAATAGGACTCCATGAGGTAAAATAATTGCCATTGTCCCTTCACCACTTAAAAAATGAAAACCGTGTAACAGGAAAGCAAAATCGGCTGCTGATTTTGGAGCAAGACCATAACTTTTGAAACGGAAATCTTCTGCCAGGGTATCATTTGGCTCCCAACGCAAACTAAAAGGTGGATTGGCAACAATGGCATCAAACTCCATTTTTTTGGACGGATTCATTTCGTTAAGTATATCCCATTGATTAAGCAAAGTGTCCCCATGAAATATATCAAACTCGGTATCTTTCATGCCGTGCAAAAGCATGTTCATACGCGCAAGGTTGTGGGTAGTAATATTTTTTTCCTGTCCGTAAATTTTACCGACACTGCCGTCATTGTCCTTGATGCGTTTCCTCACATTCAACAGCAATGAACCCGAACCACAGGCAAAATCCAACACTTTATCTAATTTACTTTTCTTGCCGGTACTTGGGTCTTGACTGTCAAGCGTAACAATTTCTGAAAGAATGGTGGAGATTTGTTGAGGCGTATAGAACTCTCCTGCTTTTTTGCCCGAACCTGCGGCAAACTGACCAATCAGATATTCGTAGGCATCTCCAAGCGTGTCTGAGTCTGTTGAAAAATCAGCTATTCCTTCTGCAATTTTCTGGATTATGGTGCAGAGTTTTTTGTTTCGGTCGGTGGGTGTTTTTCCAAGCTTTTCGGAGTTAAGGTTAATTTCCGAAAACAAGCCCTGGAAAGAATTATCAAAGGATTCATTTTCTATGTATTTAAACCCTTTGACCAGCGTTTCAAGCAATTCTCCGTCTTGTGTACGGGCCAATTCGGTAATGTTATTCCACAAGAATTCCGGCTTAATCACATAATGCACTTTTCTGCGCATTTGCTTTTCGAAATCCACCACATCATCAGGGTTTTCTTTATACCATTTCTCTAAGGGTGGTTTTACCCTAAGTTTCGACATCTCATCCGGAGGTGTATCGCTCGGGTAATCTCGCCCCAATTCTTTTTTTGCAGACTCTTCGTAATTGGTCGATAAATATTTTAGAAAAAGGAACGAAAGCATATAATCACGAAAATCATCCGCATTCATTGCTCCACGCAGTTGGTCGGCTATATTCCAAAGGGTTTTACCCAGTTGTTGTTGTTCTTTTTGTGTCATTTATTCTGATTGGTTATAAAATATATGTAGCCTTGCCTGCTCATGCTATTGTTTTTTTATGGGACTCCGGGTCAATCCCGGAATGACGGGTAGTGGCAGAGGGAAACAAACCCTGCATCAAGCCTTTTTTATGCTGCTGCAACTGCTCTATTTTTCTGATTGTGCCGTAATTAATTCATCCAAAGCCGAAAGGCAGGAAGCGATTTTTTGTTGTTCTTTTGGATTTATAGGATAAGACAAAACATAATTTTCTAAGTCACTCATAGAGAAGCCTTTAATTGAGGTTCCTTGATTCATTGATTGTAAAAGGTGTTTGTTTGCTAAAAAATAATATCCAATGAAATAATTATGAACCGATTCAGAAACGAAACTTGTAAAATCTTGGCTTGTACATATTTTACATTCATTAATTGCCAATTTGCCTACTCCAACTCGCGATACAAATAATACACTTCCTTTAGGAATTGTTTTTGTCGCAGATTGATTTATTGCATTCTCATTGATGAAACGAGAAATAGAAATATTGTGAATATCATCTTCAAAAATATCAGAACTTGAAATCCATGGAATTTCGCCAACCCAATATTCAGTATTTGATTTTGAAGGTGTCCCGCCTCCTAAAAAATAACCTAATTCTCCTAACTTTCTTACCACCCACTCCCCATCCTTTTCAAACTCCGGAAAACGGTAGTTGGGGGTTTTGGGGGATTCCGGGTCAGGCCCGGAATGACTGCTGCCGATGGGCGGAAAAAGATTTTGCATCAGTCCTTTTTTGTGGTCTTTGAGGGCTTGCCGCTTATCGTTGTGGGCACTTATCAGTTCATCGAGAGAAGAAAGGCAGGAGGCGATTTTTTTTGAATGGATAATGGATAATGGATAATTAGGTTTTGTATGATTGGAAGTCTTAATGATAGTACGGTAGATTGAACAGCTTTATCTGCAATCATTTTCTGATTATGTTCTAAAAAGTAGTAAGCGAACTTACTATCGATTTTAAATTCCTTTAATGCATAAGCTCTCTGATGGAGATTAAACTTCCCTTTAAAATATTTTGGAACAAATCTCATTCCTTCCCCCGGAATAATTACAGCCTCACAATCTAAGATATATTCATTAGATGCTTTAATAACCTCTGAGCGATCAAATAAAGGGTATTTTCCATTTTGAATATGGTCTTGTGCATTTGCCTTTCCGTTTGTAATTTCGCACACATCACCCAAACGAGTAGCAACCCAAGGCTCATCAAAACCCGGAAAACAAAGTTCCGGCACTATTTTTCTCTCATTCTCCATTATCAATTATTAATTATCCATTATCAATTACCCTTACTTGTTTTCACAATAGCTGTCAGTATTTTCAAAATCGCTTCACCGTCTTGTTTTAAGGATAGGTACATTTTTTCTTCCAAATAACCAGCCTGAAAAAGTAAATCTAACCAATAATCCGTTTCGTTTGCTTCTTTGAGAGCAATTGAAATTTTATGTATAAAATCCGCTTTGCTTTGACCGTGCTCGCTTTCACGCACATTAGCACCAATTGAAGTTCCACTTCTCAAAATCTGTTTTGATAATACATACTCATTTTTTGTCTTGCACAAAAACTGAGAGAGCTTAACAATCCGTAATGCAAAAGCAAATGACTTATCTTTTATAATATTTTTTTTATCCATTATCAATTATCCATTAGTTTCACAAACTCAGGAAACCGCAATTCGGGGTATCATTTTTTTTCCTTATTCATGCGCATTCAGTTTTTCAATGTTACCGTCTGATAAAAGAATTTTCATTTGATGAATGGCAATTTGGTTTAGTTTTTTTAACCTGTCGGGCTGTGTAAGTTCCTCGTTGATAAGCACGGCATTCAGGTTTTCGAGATTTGCCAGGCATACCAATTGCGAAACATTGGCATAATCGCGGATATTCCCTTTTTTACCGGGGTTTTCATCGCGCCACTGCCCGGCTGTTTTGCCAAACAGTGCCATGTTTAGCACATCGGCCTCATTGGCATAAACATAGCTAATTTGTTGCGGGGTGAGGTTATCGAGAATCAGGTTTTCCTTAATAGCATCGGTATGTATTCGGTAGTTTATTTTGGTTAACTGACATTTAACATCCCAATCAAGTTCTTTTATCTCATTTTCTTTTAAGCGCTGGAATTCTTTAACCAAGTATATTTTAAATTCAGCACTTATCCACATACCAAATTCAAATGCAATATCAGCGTGTGCATATGTGCCTCCATAGCGGCCCGCTGTTGCTTTTAACCCAATAGCATTTGTCTTTTGCACCCACTCTTTTACACTTATCTTATAACTGTTTAATCCTGCCTGACTTTTAATTATGGCGAATTCGCCATAATTAAAATCGGGGTTGTGAATTCGCTCCCATATCCCAAGATATTCCAGGGTATTTCTATTTCTTAACCAATCTGAAATAAAGAAATCTCCGTCTTTTGCCTTAAGCATATCTGTTAAAGAGACATAATCTTGTTTATCAATGGTTATGGTTTTGCCTAAAACGCTAATCTGTTTATTTTTTTTGTTCATTTCAATTACTGTTTTTTATAGGAACCCTGCTTCATTTTTAAACAGGTCGAATTCGACCAGTTTAAAATCCGGATTGTGTAATTTTTCCCAAAGCCCAAGCAATTCAATGGTATTTTTACTTCGCATCCAATTTTTAATGATGTCTCTGGGAGCTTCCGGGTTTTTGTGTTTTGCAATATCAGTGACACAGATATAATCCTTTTGTTCAGATTGCATAAATCCAATCTGCATGCCCTGAACATTAATGTTTGTACTTTTCTTCATTCTCTATTGTTTTATTCCCTTACTCATTTGTCTGCATTCATTGTCTGAACATGATGTGTAAGATGGCAGGATAGACAAGATTGATTTCGGTTCATGTTTTTTTCATCGTGTAAATCATATTTATCTTATGAATCGTGTTCAGACTTTAGTTTCTTATTAAATACCCTGTGATACTGCAGCCTTTTAGCCCCGAAATTAATGAGCAAGCCATCTGCAATATTGTAAGCTTCGCAATAATTGATAGCTTGAGCTTTGTGCACACCTTCCAGTTTTACAATAGCTTTAATTTCAACCATTATCATGTTTATCTTAATCATCTTAAAAATCATGTTCAGACATCATAAGCTGCTAATCCTGATATTTCTCGACCCTGGGCTAATTTTTTTAATTGAGGCGCCAGGTCTTCCATTAATGCCAGTTCTTTTTTTCTACGTTCTTTCCAGCTTAGTTCCAAAGGTTCTATATTAATTTGTCCGAAGGACTCCTTGGGAGAAAATTTGAAAATGAGCAAATT
>CAZTAW010000011.1:0-29298 GCA_964611705.1 uncultured Bacteroidales bacterium | reverse complement strand
TCATTTTATAAGTTAATATTGGTTGGTCATCAAGATAAATGATTGTACGTTCCTTGTTCCCTTTTTCGTTAAATTCGGGTGCTTCATAAAAAACAAGCTTCCCTTCATTGTTATAATAGTTCACTTTAATACACCTGTTGGTATCATCGAGTTCGTAAATGGTACGTAGATAAATACTGCCATCAACATGATATTCTGTTTCTTCGATTAAATACCCATCTTCATTAAATAGTAAAGTTGCGTTTTTATCACTTCCAAATTTCTCTAATAAGTCCCCTTTTGCAACCTCCCCAAATTTTTCAATCGCATCATAATAATTATACTTTGCTTCTTTTACTTTCCCTTTTAAACCATAACCATCAAGGTCGTTTTCTACTTCGCTTTTACTTGTACAGCCAATTGTCATTATCACAATTGAAACGGATAAAATAAAAAGATTTAATTTCTTCATAGCTTTTATGTTTTGGTTAATTAATGTCTTAGAAGAAAGATAATTGTTGACTATATGCATTGATCCCGGATGTGTCGGGAGGATAGAAACAGATGTGTTTGTTTTACTGAAGCAAATGCTATTTAATATCTTAAGCTGCATGCTTTTGAATTAATGTTATTACAAATGTAAGAAAAAAACAAAAGAGAAGGCATGGTTTTAAGAATGAAATTTATAAATGACTTGTCTATTGTATAAACAGATATTATTTCTGTATGAAGAGTGCAGGAAGTATAATTATGAAAAAAGCAACTCATTGTTTTCTGAATGTTCTGCCAAAAAACATATATTTACAAAATCGAAATAGAAAAAACCAGGTAAATTGCCAATTTGTTATGAAAGGGAAATATCAGAACAGATTCTTTGAAACTAAAATAATTGAAATGCCATATGAAATAAACCATGACTACTTTCATACATTTTCTAATGGTAGAACCGAATATATTTTGCCCTTTAAAAAGGAAATCTTTTGTTTATGTTCAATTGATGAACTAATTGAGAATGTTCAAGTAAAAATTTTAGATGAATCTATTGAGATACTTGACAAAGGGAAAAATAAATTACGTAAAAAGTTAAAATGTGATTTGCCGGTTTATAAAAAAAAGAAAGATGTTCTTAAACTCCCTGATCCAACGATGGGATTCGGTATGGGAATTTTCCCATTCTACAGAATTACCGATCAGTATGAATTGAACAGATATTCCGTTTTACTGGTAGATTTTGGTGAATTTGACGTAAAACTTTCCTTCTACCGCATTGAAAATAATGAGCTTGTTAAGTTGCATGCCATAGAAAAAATCAGGCAACCAAAAACCGAAGATATGGCAGGCTCAATTTATTATGAATTATGTTTTAATGAAAACAATGCATTTGATTTTATCGAGGTGAACCTTGGGGGTAAACAAAAAGGCCTTGTTATTCCAAAATTCAGAAAAATTGAATACAAAGGATGCTGGGAAGAGTACAATTTTTCCATTGATACAAACAATTGTACAACTCATATAGTTTATAATACTCAGACTGAACCAACAATTAAGTCACTCGACATTGGGAAAAAGGATATACAGATGATAATGCTGAATTCAAGAGGTAAAGATACTTCAGGAGCGCAAAACCTGGGAGAATCCTTTAACTACTATGGCTTTGGTCAGTTTTACCAGATGATCGCGATAAAAATCCGAGAATTTATGCCATCCATCATTGGCGAAGATTCCAGCATTTCTTTTCCTGTTAATACAGTAGTTGCTGAAAGCAAAAATGCAATGAAAAATCCCATAATTCTTTTTGGATCCATGAATATTGGGTTTTATCATCCTTTTGAAGAAAAAACTCTTGATCATATCAGGTATGTTGCCAAATTATTCAAGGAACAACCTTTAGCAGAAATTGAGCAAAAAAGAATTTTCTTATATTTTGTTCAGTTGTTCTGGATGATAAAAAACAAAATTGTTTTAAATCAGGGTAATATAAGCAAATCAAAAATTGCATGGAACCAACCCGATATCAAGAATAATCGAGCTCTTGAAAAGTATAAGCAAATTGTGCAATTCGCATTTGCAGAGGTATTTACGGAAGATGCCTGTAAACTTTTTATTTATGACGGAAGGCCGAATCGTTATCAATATGCCCGATCTTTTTTTAGTTTTTATCCTTCAGTGGATGCATTAACCATTGATGTTGGATTTCGAAAGAGCAATGTGGTTTTTTGTAACGGATCCCCAAATGGCATACTCTACTCATCATTACAGTTTGGGTCTGATGATCTGTGGGGAGATGGGGTACAATCAGTATCAAAAAGAAAATTTCCTAAAGATAACGGATTCTTCCTATTAATGAAGAGTAAGATTGATAAAGAAGAAATAAAACTTGATGGTAGAATTAAGAACTACTATCAGACTTTCTATAAAAACCCTACATTTAATTCGGCAGATATGACAAGCTTTTTGTTTAAATATGACAATATTTTTAAATTTTCCAAATATCTATCCGAAACAAGATTTATTCCCTCCTTGTTTATCCTGCATTATTCTTCAGTTATTTATTACATCTCCCGGCAATTAACAAAGAACAATCTAAGAACACCGGCATATATTGTTATTTCCGGTTTTGGATGTGAATATTTGAAAATTTTATTTCCTGATGCAATGGATATGAATACAAGAGAAACAAGTATTAGTCAATACACAAATTTATTGTTTACAAAGTTTACCAAGAATGAGACTCCTGATATATTTCAGGTATGTTGTTTATCTAATCCACAAGAAGCAATCGCTATAGGGGGAATGAATAGATTAATTAATGAGAATTATCATAATATGGATATAGAAAAAAAATCGCAATGCATAGAACCAAAAGATGACATATCTAATGTATTTAGTGCTTGTATTCAGATGAGGAAAACAGGATTAAAAAAAACCAGGGAATCTGCTTTGAGTGAGATTTATGATTTGGTGAACATGCTGACAGAGGATTGTGATTTGCTTGAGTTTTTTCATTGTAATAATATAACTATGCAGTATGGGAAAACAGATGTAAAACATTTAGTTATGAAATATGCTCCGAGCAGTTTTGATAAGATACTAACTCATTTTCAGAAAGATCAAGGATATGAAAATAGCTTGCTTAAAGAGTCAGTATTATTCTGGGGTCTAAAAGATGTTTTTTATAAAATATCCAAGGAATTGTTTGTATTGGAAAATAAAAACTATAAGTGATGAAAAGCAATTTGGTAATCATTTGGTTATTAACACTAATGTCAATTACCTTATATACAATAGGTTTGTTTGCTCCACTGTACCGCTCGGAACGCTTCGTTTTTTGGATCAAAGAAGTAAGCTTATGGGGTACCATAGTTGAACTGTGGCAAATGAAAGAGTATTATCTGTCAATACTGATATTCTCCTTTACCTTATTGTTCCCGATATCAAAATACATGATTATTGTTTTATCACTTATTAAAAAACGCCTGCTTATGCGGGATGCTTTAATTGCGGAGATAGGCAGATGGTCAATGATTGATGTTTTTATTGTTGCCTTGTTATTGATCAGCTTTAAATTTGATTCAGGGATAATTTCCATCAAGGTCAAAGTGGGATTGGTTTTATTTTCAATTGCAATAATGTTGTCTATGGTTGTTGTTTACCTGTTAAGAAATTATTTCAAGAATACTAAAATATAAGAATTAATGATTCAGGAATTATTTCAGAATGCTATTCGATTTGCTGCTATTAAGCATGGACCTCAGAAGTTACCTGGTTCAGATATAAACTACCTGGTCCACATTTCTAATGTCGTAATTGAAGTTATGATGGCATATAAATTTAAAGAAAACTTTGATTTGAAATTTTCTATTCAGCTTGCAGTATTGCATGATACACTTGAGGATACGAATACGTCATATCAAGAACTAAAAAATCAATTTGGAAAAGATATTGCTGATGCTGTTGATGCATTAACAAAAAAAACTTTTATTTCTAATAAAAAAGATAAAATGGATGATAGTTTAGAAAGAATCAATTTGCTTGGGAATGAAGTAGGACTGGTTAAACTTGCAGACAGAATCACGAATCTTCAGAAACCACCGGAAAATTGGAGTAAAGCAAAAGTTAAAGCTTATTATTTTGAGTCTGGAAGAATACTCGATTCTTTATCTTCCAAAAATGATTATCTTGCTGATCGTTTGAAATACAAAATTAAAGAGTATTGTAAATATATTTAATTTTATTAATATGAAAACAAAAAAGTTAATAATAGCAACGATAATATGTTTACTTATTTGTATTTTTATACTTTTGATTTTGCATTATTATGGTTTATATTGGTGCAATACTCCGGATAGTAAAAAGTATCCCATTCGAGGAATTGATGTTTCTCATCATCAAGGAAAGATTGATTGGAGTATAGTAAAAAGCAATAATAAGATTGATTTTGTATATGTTAAAGCAACCGAAGGTAAAAACTGGAAAGATGATTTATATTTGCGAAATATAAAGGAAGCAAAGAAGAATGGGTTATATGTGGGTGCATATCATTATTTTACATTTTGTAGATCTGGTAGGGATCAGGCTGAAAATTTCATAAACAATGTTAATACAGATGATATTGACCTTCCTCCTGCAATTGATTTGGAATTTGTAGGAAATTGTGATTCAGTTCCTTTATTACAAAACTTAGAAATAGAACTTAGTGTTTTTGTAAAACTGATTAATAAACATTTTAAAATGGAACCTATTTTCTATCTGACCTATGAATCATTTGAAAAATACTATAAGCATATGGATTTTAAAAATAAAATATGGATTCGCTCTATTTTTTGTTCACCAAAGTTACCTGATAGTTTTGATTGGGTAATTTGGCAATATTCTCCAAGAGGAAAAATTCAAGGAATAGACACATATGTAGATTTAAATGTTAACAAAGATTTATTAATTAAAGGTAATGAGGAAAACTAGTGTATCAAAAAATCCATCAGATGAGTAATAGTTAAGAATAACATAATAATATATTTGTCAACAAAACAACATAGTTTTAACCATGAGTAATAAATTACAAGTTTTCTTTACTTTTTTTTGCCTTTTATTGATCTCGTGTTCTAATATTCCGAATGACTATAAAATTGCTGCTTTAGAAAAAGGAACAAGCTATTATTCAAGTGCTTTTGCTATTTCTGAAATCATTAAACCAATTGACATCGAAATGTCAGTTATAAGTGGTAGTGAACTCGGCTCGTATGAGAACTGTAAAATGCTATGGAAAGGGAAAGCCGATTTTGCCATTGCACAGAATGACACAAGAGCAACTGATTTTCTTAAAGAGAGCATGAGTATTACTGATTCCAGAATCAGAACAATAATGCCATTATTTCCTGAAATACTTTATATTATTCATGCTGACACGATAAATCCTAAAGACTTAAAAGATTTAATTGTTGGCAGAAAAATTGGTCTTGGACCAGCAAATAGTGGTACTTCCATTTTTTTTAAAAAGCTACTCAATCATTTTGGAATTGACTCAACACAATATCAAACAATACACAAAAAATGGTCTGAGAATTTGATCTCACAAGATATTGATGTTAGCGTGACGGTTTCAGGGTTTAATTCACCTCAGGTAATTTCAATGTTGAAAAACCAAAACTGTAAGATTTTTAGTTTAAGTAATATTGATCTATTCAAAAGGGGTTCATCAGTGGAGGGATTTTGTTTGAATTACCCATCATCCAGGCCATATATAATTCCGGAAAACACTTTTGGCAGCAAACCTTCCCAACCTGTTGTTACTATTGCCATTGATGCAGTATTACTTTGTCAGACTTCAATTGATAAAAATACGGTTTATGAAATTACCCGTGAGATTTATAAGCAAAAAAACATACTGGCTGAGATGGATCCGCTATTAAGTGCAATTACTGATCAATACGATAGAAATATATTAAGCTTTCCTTTACACGAAGGTACATTAATGTATCTGGAAAGAAATAAACCTTCATTTTTAGAGAGATATGCAGAAATATTTAGTGTTATAATTTCTATATTAATTGCTCTAGCAGGTGCTGGTGCTGCTTTAATTAAAATTCATAATACACGAAAGAAAAACAGGGTAGATGTTTATTATCGTAAGCTAATAGAAATTGAGAAAAAATATGATGATGATACTAATTATACTGATATAGAAGCTCTTAATGAAATTAAAGAACTAAAGAAAAAAGGAGTTCAACAACTTATTGATGAAAAACTATCGGCGAATGAAAGTTTTAATATTTTCCTAAACCTTTCAAATACTCTTATAAATAAAATTCATCACAGAACAACATCGCCAGGAACTGCCGTGTAGCAAACCGTAACAGGAACAACCCGGACAACAGCAACAACAACCTGGGTTTTCGTCTTGCCCTCAGCTCATGAACACAGTCGGATGTCGGTTAATGAACAGGCCATTGTCCTGATCTCTGCTCAGTAGAGACGAAATTCGCTGATAAAACAGCAGACTTAGTAGGTAATAAACCGGAAGGCCTGCTGTTTTTTTAAGAATGTTCCTACACAAGATCCCTGGTTTTATACATTGATGCCATGCATTCATACATTAATTGCCAATAAAAAATAATTTTTTCATTATTTATGTGATTTTTACTAAATTGGCAAATCAAAAAGTGAGTGGATGTTACTCAATTATCAACGCGAATATAATCTCCAGCTTCTGATAATTAGTCATCTGAAGAAGCATTTTTTTCAGTGGGCATTAGAAAATGAAACACAGGATTCAAAAAATAAAAACACTTATGAAAAAATTAATTTAAAACAGTATTTTTATGAAACAAGAATTGAAAAAACTTAATAACAGGGATTTTTACCTGAGTGTTATCCTCTTCAACATTACGATGGTTTTTTTAATGGCCATTGTTATTTATATCCTGATGCTTTTAATGTATGGCAACAGAAATACATCAGAAGTTTTCTCAGATACACTGCTGTACGTCTTTTTGGCCTCATTTGTATTGAATACCATTCTTTTTAGTGTTCTTTGGAGGAGTTCGGTCATGATGATCAAAGAATTTGACAGGGAGCGCTTTATCAATGACATACAGGTAATTTCACAATCGTCCAAAGAATTTGGTGTTAAGGTGGATACACCTATTGTTAGTGGTAATTTTATACATATCAAACATAAAGATTTTTGGTTCAAATCATTCGACTTTTCAAAGATAACCCTACAATTGTTGCCGGATAAAATCATTATTGTTGGTCCTCAGGTCATTATGAAAAGACTGAAGAAGGCTTTGGAGCGAAAAAATTATGAATTGAATTTTCTTAATACTTAAACAATCATTACTGTCCGGTTAATTCCCCGATGCACTGCATATGAAAAATGGGACCAGAATGTTGCATTGGGTTATCCACATATCCTTCTGTTGTTTTTTATTCAACCTTTTCAGGTTTCCCGGCTTTATTAAAGGAAGTAAAAACAACTTCTTTTATATCCCAGAGTTTGATCACCTCATCTCCAAAATCAGATTTGCCGGCAAATGAATAGGTGGGACCTCTTTTTGTTTTTTCAGGAAACCTGCCCATAAGCAAGTCTCGGGTATTCCCATTCAGTAAGGTGATTTTTGCAATAAAGTTGATATAATCGCCTTCGTGTTGTTTAACAAATATAATCTTTCTGATTTTTTCAACGGGCACCTCCACTTTTGAATCACCATATTTACCGAAAAAATCAAAACGGTAATCGTAATAATCTATAATTCCGCCGTATCTGAACTCCCATTCAACAAAAGTAATGTTGGTCAGGTCATGTTCAATTCCTTCGCTGTCGGTGATAATTCCTGTAATAAAAAGATCTCTGTAAAACCTGATATCCTGTGAAAAACCACTGTGAGTAATTGCTGCTGTTAAGGATATAATTGTGAAGATGAAAAATTTTTTCATTTATTTTGGTTTTTAAGTTATTCTTCCAAATCACGTCCGCAAAACCGGCATAATTTAGCTTTTGCTTTAATGGTTTCGGCACAGTAAGGGCATTCCTTGGTGTCAGTCTTATCATTATCGTTTTGTTTATCGGTAAGCTGGGGTTGATCTTTGATTTGTTCTAATTCACCAACTGTTTTGTTTTTCTTTTTTGCCTGCTGCACCATTAAGTTAGCTTGTGTTAGTTCTGATACACTTTTGCTTCCAACATCAATTCCTCGTACTGTAATGCCTTCAGAACCAAACTCTTCAACTTTATCTTTAACGAGTTGCCCGGCTCTTTGGGCGTCCTCATCCATTATCATCGCCGAAATATACCGTTTTCCATGTAGCGTATAATTCTCTGTTAAAACTTTTGATGTATAAATTTTAAGTTGCGCATCACTCCGTATAACTACATTCTTTGATTCAAGAGAATCGGTAATGGCTTTGCCAGCCGTAACTTCCGATTTACCAATTGTTCCTTCAATATCAATAAACGATACAAGCGATTCGTATTTATAAGTATTAAGTAATAATTCAGCTCGCTTCAGATTAATTGAACCGGTGTTGAAGAAAATAATACCTCCGATCAATGCAAAGGCACCTTCGATGAATGTACCCGGTATATTTAATAAAGGTTGAATGTTGGAGAGAATAATTGTACCTGCAGTAACAGCTATTACACCTATAGCAAGATAGATATAAATTGCAGCGGGAATATTGTATTTGATAATGTTTGGGTGGGTTTCAATAATAAATTGTCCGTTGAAGCTACCGGTTTCATTAAGGCTGAGTTCTTCAACTTTCTTGAAACCGGTTTTATATTTTCGGTTAGGTAAACCTTTATATCTTAATTCCTGGTAAGCTTTTTCGATAAGCGGACAAAAATTGTTAGGGTCTCCACCACCTTTTGTGCTAACAAAACTTTCCGAGATTTCGTGCTTGGGTATGTATCCTGGAATTAACATTTTAATGGAGAGAAATCCGGCAATAACAAAAATCAACAATCCCAGAAGGAAAAAGACAGGGAAACTAAAACTGTAATTAATTCCCGCATCATTGTATATCTCATCAGGGATATAGTTTTGCGCAAAAAAAACAATGATGACAAGAATTAGTAAAAAGATAAACCTTTTACTCCCCTGAATAATACTTTCAACAACTCTTCTGGCTTGAGGGGTAAGGTAAGGTACTTTGTCGCTGATATACTGATAAGCCATTTTCATGGGACCATGAGAAGGCATTTTGTAAATATCCATTTTCCCTTCAAGGAAAGTATCAATAACTGTATCATAATCATCAAATTTAGGTGGTATATCTGGTGACATATTTATATTTCTCAAATGTTTAATGCTGCCAAGAGCCATTCCCAATCCAACAAGCAGAATAATGGAATTAATTATTAACAACAAAACAATTATGGTGTGTTGATCTTTAAAATTATCTACGTTGGCCATTAAAGTTTCTGAATAATTAATGACTTGGGGTAGTGTAATGAAAAAAACAACAACACCAATAAGAACTCTAACCAACCCGAAAATTAACAAAGGAGACTTGATTCTGACACTTTTGGAGTAATAAGCTGATTCTGGCATTTTTGAAAGTTTTTAATTGTAAACAAATTAATGTCTTTGTACCTTTTACAAATCTAAAAACAATTGTTGAATATCCAATGGAGAGTAAAAGTATTTTATGATATCTCATAGCTTAAAAGTGTTGTAAGTGAGTAGCATAGATTTTGTATTTGATGCTCGTTATACAAAATACAAAACTGTTCATACACAAAGCACCTACTTTTATACAATAGTCAAGTCACTTTTTATTCTATGTTTTGTTAAATATTTATCTTTATAAAAATTGGTGATTTATGAAGATACAATTATTAAACGACTTCAATAAAATATGCGATAAAGTTGTTTATCAATTAGAAAAGGATGAATGGGGGGTAACTTATTAACAGCAAAGATGTATGAAACATTTAAAAAATCTTACCGGAGAAAAAATTAAAAGTGATGAAAAAGAACTGGAGACGGATAAAGGTATTGTTATTATTATGCTTTTTGGTGTTTATTAGCCAATCAGGTTGCAAAAAAATGCATTATGAAATCTATGGTGAGCAAAGCATTACCATAATCAACAACCTCAACAGTTCTGTTAGTGTCACCATTCATAGTATTAATGGATCGGACAGCAAATCTTTGGGTACAGTTGCTGCACAATCCCGGAAAACCTTTGATCTTAACTGGCGAAATGATTGCCATTTTGACTTTACGGCTTACGCTGGTTTGTATGGTTATAACACGGATTATTTAGATGTTTGTGGGGGTTCCACCTAAACAATTCCTTAAGTTTTAGATTTGTATGAATATTAAAATAACGGTATTAATGACAAGGAAATTATGGAATAGCATTTATTACATACTTATTTTTCTGCTGTTTATTTCATGCGCCGGTAACAAGCAAAAGGAAGAAGGCGATATCAAAGATCAAAATCCATTATCGTATCAGACTTTTTTTGTTAAGATGCTGATAGAGGATAACATGATATTGATCAAAAAAGCACATTTGGTTGATAATGATATTGCTTCTGTTGCTCATTATGAATACGCTGATAGCTTATTGGAAATGGTGGTTGAGGAATCAGGGGATTTGTATTTCAGGCATTCCCTGGCAAAGGTTTATAATGCCGGAACGCATGTATTTCTGGGTATGTCTTATACAAGAACACTCATGCAGCATGCGGAATATCCTGTAATGAATTTCTTCAATGTTAGAAGAAATATGATCGGAAATTCGGATTCGTTGCTGAATGCTTACGTGAAAGATGAGAATCCCTTAAATATTATTAAGCTTAAAAATCTATGGATCAAATCCATAACCTTTTTCTTCAAAATGAATAATAAGCCTTCTTACGATGTAATGAAAGAATCTTATGATGCATATCTGGCAGCAAATGATTCCATCCTGAAAATGCATAATAATGAAGAGGCTTTTAAGATCATCAACCTTCTATCAGAAAAGGAATTGTTTAAGCAGGTTACGATTCTTGTAATTGACATTGTGAAAGCTAAAGGCAATAATGACAAAGAGGAGTTAAATCAACTTTATCAGAAGCTTCATCAATATGCTTCATTTTACAACCAGTTACCGAAAAGTGGTGATGTGATTCTCAGCACGAAACCCGAACAATATTACTTACAACTATATTATTCGGGTACTGTGATTTACAAGTTGTTCGAAATGATCGGTAACAGAATTTGAGAAGTATAATACAGACAAATAAAAAAACTGAAGCAAAAAAAATTAAATGCCACTTGATTACACCATCGGTTCAGTTAATTTCCGGGATGTGGGAGAATTTGTAAACCTGATCGCCGGCAAAAAACTCATGAATGAAGGCGTCTTATTCAGGGGAGGAAAAACAGATTTCTGTGAAACAGCAAATGAAATCGGTAATCCAAAGACCATTATAAACCTGCGAAAAGGTGAAGACAAAAAAAGTTTTAAAGCTAAAAATCTTCATTTCCCCATATCCAATGATCATGAAAAATACATAACCACAAAATATGAAGTCAGGATGTGGTTGAATGATATTTTCAGAACTTTTGAAAATCCTGCTTTAAAGCATCCTGTTTTTGTTCATTGTCTTTCAGGAAAAGACCGCACCGGAATTGTGATCGGTATAATTTTAACTTTAACAGGAATAAGCAGAGAAATAATTGTTGAAGAGTATTTGCTTAGTGATGGTGATGTTAATAAAGAAATGTTTATCGGTGCACTGAATGGTCTGGGAGATATAGATGGATTTTTTGACAGGGTTGACCTTGGAAAAATAACCCAAAATCTGAAAAAATGGTACCTGGTTCCGTGAGACACTTCTATGGATAAAAATTGTAATGCTAAATTTTCAGTTATGCGGATGTTTTGTATACAGCTTTTTTTAATACATTGCAGCAAAAATATTTGATGTGATATTTCTTAAAACCATTTTGAACACCAGACTTCTGATCATCTGGTCCCTGACCCTGATTTCCATTGCCCTATATTTCATGGGTTTGTTTGCACCTTTGTATAAATCCGAACGCTTCCTGTTTTGGATCAAAGAAGTGAGCTTATGGGGTACTATTGTTGAACTTTGGCAAATGAAAGAATATTATCTGTCGGTGCTTATCTTTTCCTTTACCCTTTTATTCCCGGTTTCAAAATACATGATTATTGTTTTATCACTTGTTAAAAAGCGGTTACTTATGCGAGACGCTTTAATTGCTGAAATAGGCAGATGGTCAATGATTGATGTTTTTATTGTTGCATTATTATTGATCAGCTTTAAATTTGATTCAGGGATAATTTCCATCAAAGTTAAAGTGGGACTGGTTCTGTTTTCTATTGCAATTATGTTGTCAATGGTTGTTGTTTACCTGTTAAGAGTTTATTTGGGAAAAACCAAAAAATCTAGCGAATAACCAATACTAATATTAAGGGAAAGATTTTTTAAGGACTGTGTTAAATTATCCAGATAATTTTGTACCTTAGCTAATAAATTATCTGGATAATATGTTAAAGGAAATATTCGTACTGCAAAATCCATGGCGTGAGAACAAAGACTATTCTTTTAATCTGAAAAAAAGAAATATTCTCAACATACTTTTACAAAATATTGATAATGAGCTTATAATAGGACTTGTTGGAAGCAGACAGGTTGGTAAAAGTTCATTGCTTTTTTTACTTATTGAGAAACTGTTAAAGTCAGGAATTCCCTCTGAAAATGTTTTCTATTTCAATCTGGATGATTTTAAGCTTCATCAGCTTTTTTCTTCTATTCCGGAATTCATTGAATTTATTGGAAAGAATGAGGAAAAAAAATTTGTTTTTATAGACGAGATCCAAAGGCTAAAATCACCTGGTTTATTTTTAAAAGAAATTTATGATCTGAAAAGAAACATCAAAATAATTTACAGCGGCTCATCACAACTGGAAGTGAAATCAAAAACAAAAGAACACCTGGTAGGGCGTTCGCGGACTTTTGTTATCAATCGCCTGTCTTTTAATGAATACATTGATTTTGCAGCTCCCATAACAAAAAATGAAGCCCTGAATGAGATTCTTCTTTATGGCTCATATCCGGCTGTTGCAAAACAAAAATCCTCTATGGAGAAACAATTAAGAATTAAAGATATTTTTCAGGCTTATGTACAAAAAGACCTTGTGGATTTTCTGAATTTAAATGATGTGGATTTATTTAATAAGTTTTTAACAAGAATAGCCTTACAAACCGGAGAACTATTAAACATTCATTCCATTTCAAATTCATTAGGAATCAGCAAAAATACAACCGAAAAATTTTTGAATATTCTTATATATACATTTGTTACAAAAAAAATCCATCCATTTCATAAAAATTACAATAAGGAAATAACAAAAACACCTAAATTATTTTTTATGGATCTGGGTTTAAGAAATTTTATTTTAAACAATTTTAATAATCCGGATATGAGAAATGATAAGGGATGTATGTTTGAGAACTTCTACCTCCTTGAATTGATTTCCGGTGATTTTTATTCGATGGATAAAATAAATTTCTGGAGAACTTCAAACAAAACTGAAATTGATTTCATTTTGCAATCAAAAGGTGAATTGTGCGCGATAGAAGTTAAATGGAAGGATAATAAAAGACCCCGGTCGTTTAATACAATTGAAAAGCTTTATCCCGGTATTAAAACCAAAGTTGTTACTGTTAACAGCTTTTTAGATAATATCAGATGTATGGAAGGTTGATTAATACTTATCACTTCCCCACAAACCCCAACCCCCTTGCGTCAATCTTAAATGCCAGATAATCCAGTATTTGCAGGGCGAGGTCTTCGTTGAGGCCGGAGATTTCGGAGTTAAAGTAATCGTGGATGCGGTTTTTGTCGTAGTATTTTACTTTGTCTTTTGCAATTTCTTTGTCAACTACTACGCGTTGTTTGAGCTGAACTTCTTCTTTTAATTCAAAGCCAACCTGGTCTATTTTACTGCTCAGTGTCAGATAGATTACCCGTATATGCTTAAAATGTGAAGGCCGGAAAAGTTTAAAGACGGATAATTCCAATAATCGCTTTACAATCTTCTTGGGCAATTGCCGCTGGTATCTTCTGCTACTCCTGAAAACATACATCTTATTTCCGAGCTTGGTGTCTTTGAATTTCACGTCAATATGACCATAGGGTTCTTTTTGTTCGAGGGGTAATTGATTGGCCCGATCAATCAATTTTTTAAGCTTATCAATGAATTGATCGTATTGCTCCTTGTTTTTGTCAAGGTTTTTTTTAACTCTCATCTTCCGGTCGAGAAATCCGGCGCTGCGACCGCGGGATTTTTTTGAAGATGATCTGCTTTCCGCTTCGTCTAACCAATGCGTCATCTTTGTAATTGTTATTTATACTCAAGTACCTCTACTTCACCTTTCAGTACCCTCAAACCATTCATTGCCATGGCATCGAAATCATTCTGGCTGGGATACAGGGCAATTGGGGCTATTTCTTTCACCCTTCTCGAAACATTTGAAAGAAATCTTTCGCTATTAAAAATATTACCGGTAAGTAATATTGCATCCACTTTACATTCCAGCGCTGTGTACATCGCACCGATTTCTTTAGAAACCTGGTACGAAAGCGCATTGGAAATAAACAAGGTGGTTTCGTCACCGGATAAAACTTTCTTGTCAATTTCATCCAGATCACTTGTTCCGAGATAAGCTGTATAACCGCCTTCCTTGGTGATCATTCTTGTAATTTCTTCTTCGGTATATTTGCCGCTGAAACAGAGTTTTACCAGGTCGCCCATAGGTAATGTACCACTACGTTGAATTCCGAACGGACCATCACCATCAAAAGAGTTGTTAACATCAATTACTTTTCCGTTCTTGTGCGCCCCGATTGATATTCCTGCCGTTCCTACATGCGCCACAATCAGGTTTAATTCTTCATAAGGCCTGTTGATTGATTTGGCATATTTCCTGGCAAAGTGCTTGTGGCTTAAGGCATGAAATACCGAACGGCGTTTAAATTCAGGGTGGCCGGTAACTTTGGCTATTTCATCCATTTCATCAACAACCACCGGGTCGGCCATGTATGCTTTTTTACCAATCTGTTTGGCGATATCGTAAGCAATCACGCCTCCAAGGTTTGTTGCGTGCACACCCTGCAATCCGGCCCTTAAATCTTCAAGCATTCTTTCGTTCACTTCGTAAATACCTGATGCCATGGGTTTGATCAAACCGCTTCTGGCCATTAACAGTTCAATCTTACTGATATCAATATCATTTTCTTTCAGGACATGCATGATTTTTTCCTGTCTGAATCCGGATTGGTCCATCACATCATCAAAGTGTTCAAGTTCTTCCGGTGAATGCTTTATGTTTTTTAAAAAGATCAGGTCAGTGCTTCTGTATACCGATAAATATGTGGATTTAATGGCCGGGTAAACAACAAGTATTTTAGCTGATAACATATACGTGATTTTTAATTCGCGTCCAATTTACATATTTCTTCTGTATTGACCACCCACTTCAAACAAGGCATTTGTGATCTGCCCGATGGAGCAGTATTTGGTGGTTTCCATCAGGTTTTCAAAAATGTTTTTGTTTTCGATGGCGTAGTTTTTCAATTCGTTCAAATGTTCTTTTGCTTCTTTTTTGTATGTTTTATGAAGATTTTCAAGCGAGTGAAGCTGTCTTTCTTTTTCTTCCTTTGTTGCCCTGATCACTTCGCCGGGAATCACAGTCGGGGATCCTTTTGATGACAGGAATGTATTAACCCCCATGATCGGTAGTTTGCCCGTATGTTTCATGGTTTCGTAATACAAGGATTCTTCCTGAATTTTGCTTCGCTGGTACATGGTTTCCATGGCGCCAAGCACTCCTCCTCGTTCCGTGAGCCTGTCGAATTCTGCCATAACAGCTTCTTCAACCAGTTCGGTTAATTCTTCAATGATATAAGAACCTTGCAAGGGATTTTGGTTTTTGGCCAGTCCCAATTCGTGGTTGATGATCAATTGTATCGCCATCGCCCTTCTTACCGATTCTTCGGTAGGTGTGGTTATGGCTTCATCATAAGCATTGGTGTGCAGGGAGTTACAGTTGTCGTAAATGGCATAAAGAGCCTGTAGTGTGGTTCTGATATCATTGAAGTCAATTTCCTGGGCATGCAATGAACGGCCTGAAGTCTGGATATGATACTTCAGTTTTTGGGATCTTTCGTTGGCGCCGTATTTCAATTTTAATGCTTTGGCCCAGATCAATCTGCCAACTCTTCCGATTACTGAAAATTCCGGATCAATTCCATTGGAGAAAAAGAATGAAAGATTGGGTGCAAATTTATTAATGTCCATACCCCGGCTGGCATAATATTCAACATAGGTAAATCCGTTTGCCAATGTCAAAGCCAGTTGGGTAATGGGATTTGCACCTGCTTCTGCAATATGATAACCCGATATGGATACGGAATAGAAATTTCTGACATTATTCAGGCTGAAATATTCCTGAATATCACCCATCATTTTCAAGGCAAAATCGGTTGAAAAAATACAGGTGTTTTGAGCCTGGTCCTCTTTCAGAATATCTGCCTGAACCGTACCTCTCACACGACAAATGGTATCCTTTTTTATGTTTTCATAAACATCTTTCGGCAGCACCTGCTCGCCTGTAATGCCCAGCAGCATCAATCCCAGTCCGTCGTTTCCCTGTGGAAGGTCGCCATGATAAACCGGTCTGTCGGTGTTGTGTTTTTCATAGATTTTTTCAATCTTTTGATTCACTTCATTTTCCAGACCATTTTCCATGATGTATTTTTCACATTGCTGGTCAATGGCAGCATTCATAAAAAATCCGACCATAGCAGGCGCCGGGCCGTTAATGGTCATTGAAACGGAAGTTTTCGGATCAGCCAGGTCGAATCCTGAATATAGTCTTTTGGCATCATCCAGGCAGCAGATGGATACGCCCGAATTACCTATTTTTCCGTAAATGTCTGGTCTTCTGTCGGGGTCAAAACCATAAAGGGTTACGGAGTCGAAAGCGGTTGAAAGCCTTCTGGCAGGAAGGCCGTAAGATACATAATGAAATCTTTTGTTTGTTCTTTCCGGTCCGCCTTCGCCGGCAAACATACGGGTGGGGTCTTCACCTTCCCTTTTAAAAGGAAATACTCCGGCAGCAAAAGGAAATTCACCCGGAACATTTTCTGTGAGGACATATTTTAAAATAACCCCCCAGTTGTTTTCTTTGGGAAGTGATACTTTAGGTATTTGAAGGTGAGAAAGGGATTCGGAATGCGTATCAACTTTAATTTCCTTATCCCTGACTATAAAAACAAATTGTTTTTTCTTGTATGCTTTTACTTTTTTATCCCAGTTGTCAATGATTTTTTTGTTATGCGGATCAAGATTAAGAAGTTCTTTACTAAATGTTTCATCGAGTTCTTTAATGGTTTCCTTTTTACCTGATTGTTCCCTGATCATTTCCAGGGTTTGTTTAATACTGTAAAGACGTTCGGCAACATCAGCCTGCTCTTTGGCCCATTTGTTATAATTCCTGACTGTTTCGGATATTTCGGAAAGATATCGAATCCGGTTTGGTGGTATAACATCAATTTTCTCAGAAGTAATTAATTTTGTTTCACGCTGGGAAACAAAATCAACTCCGGTTCTTTCTTTAATTTTAGCTAATAATGCCCTATAGAGCTGATTGATGCCCGGGTCATTGAATTGAGATGCTATGGTTCCGTAAACAGGCATGGTTTCAGGATCATCATGCCAGCGTTGATGGTTGCGTGCGTATTGCTTTCGCACATCCCGTAATGCATCCTGTGCACCGCGTTTATCAAATTTATTGATAGCGATCATATCCGCGAAATCCAGCATGTCAATTTTCTCGAGCTGTGTTGCTGCTCCGTATTCCGGGGTCATCACGTACAGCGAAAGATCACTGTGGTCAACGATCTCCGTATCGGATTGTCCGATTCCTGATGTTTCGAGAATGATAAGATCGAAATTGGCAGCCTGTGCAATGGCTTCAGCATCTTTAATATGCTTCGACATGGCCAGATTAGACTGACGTGTAGCCAGGGAGCGCATATAAATCCTGGGATTGTTGATGGAGTTCATTCTGATCCTGTCGCCCAGCAAAGCACCGCCTGATTTTCTTTTGGAAGGATCAACGGAAATAATGGCCAGGGTCTTATCCGAGAAATCTTCAAGAAACCTTCTGACCAGTTCATCAACAAGTGAAGATTTACCGGAGCCGCCTGTTCCGGTAATACCGAGTACCGGTGATTTATTTGCTTCTGCTTTCTTTCTGATCGTATCAAGTATTTCTTTGTTTTTTTCGGGGAAATTTTCAGCAGCGGAAATGATCTGACCCAATGTTTTGGGGTCTTTTGTCAACTCCCCGTTGAGTTGGATATCCGGGTTTTTCCCGGTAGGATAATCACATTTTTCAAGCAGATCATTGATCATCCCTTGCAGCCCCATAGAACGGCCATCATCAGGGGAGTATATTCTTGTGATTCCATAATCGTGAAGTTCATTAACTTCTTCGGGAAGAATCACGCCACCGCCTCCTCCGAATATCTTGATGTGTCCGCAATTTTTTTCATGCAGCAGGTCATACATGTATTTAAAAAATTCAATATGTCCTCCCTGGTAAGAAGTTATGGCAATAGCCTGAACATCTTCCTGTATTGCACAATCAACGATTTCCTGCACGGATCTGTTATGGCCCAGATGGATCACTTCGGCGCCTGATGACTGAATGATCCTTCTCATGATATTAATGCTTGCATCATGCCCGTCAAATAAGGAGGTTGCCGTAACAATACGAATATGATTCTTTGGTTTATAAATCTTTACTGGTGGTACTTTCATAAGCCGGTAAATATTCACATTAGCTTACAAAGATAATATTTCTTGAGGAAAACAAGAGGTAAATTGAAAGAGGATGTGTTTTAGACACCAATATCCAATGTCCAATGTCCGATCAGGGAAATAACAATAACAGACTATTCTATATATCCATTTCATCTTGTTTTTCTTCAGAATACTTATGTATACTGAATCTTACAAAAATCGCAAAGCATTTTTCTGTTTGATGCAGTTATACCGATTGGAGTATAAGATCAATCATTGCAAACCTGTTCCGAATCGGTATAAAATAATGTCAATAAAAAATCAACAAATCAAGCGTCTTGCACAAGAGGGATTTGGATATTGGATATTAATAAGTGGGTCCTTCACCCCAGTAATTTTTGTATTCCGGTGAATCGGGTCCGTAGCCTTCCGCTTTATCATCCTGAATTTTGTAAGTGCATTCTTCGCCTACTATTTTTGAAAAGGCAATCTCCGATCTTTTACCTTCATGACCAATCATATATATCTTTGCAAGATTGATATGTTCTTCAAAAGAAGAAAGACTTTCATGACAGAGCGGGCAAAAAAAATCAAGATGTTCACCCTGTCTCAATTTGAACGAATGATGCTTGATGATTGTGTATTCTCCCAGTTGGGGACTGAGCAATAAAAGACCTTTTCTGCCATCCCTGGTTTTGATCGTGAAAATTATGTTATCAGCAGGTTGAAGATGACCCTGACATTGTGGACAAATAAAATCATTTTTTACCATAGGATTGCCGGTTCGGAGTTCTTATTCATTGCAAAGATAATGTTTTGAAAAGGCAAATTCCAGCTTATTCATTTTCCTCTCCGTAAAGCTTAACTTCCTTTTTTCCCAAGGAGTTAACGTAACCTCTGAACATACCCGGTGTATTGAAAGTCATGGTGATATTTCCGTTTTGGTCAACACCAATCACCCCTCCGCCCGCTTTTTGTGATTTGAATAGGTTATTGATCACATAATCCGCTGCCTCTTTCAGACTTGTTTGTTTGTATTTCATCATTGCTGCGATTTGGTAGGCCACAACATTTCTGATAAAAAATTCTCCATGCCCGGTTCCCGAAATGGCGCATACATCATTTTCAGCATAGGTTCCTGCTCCGATTATCGGAGAATCACCGATGCGGCCAAACATTTTATTCGTCATCCCCCCGGTTGAAGTTCCTGCTGAAAGGTTGCCATATTTATCAAGCACAACAGCACCTACAGTTCCGTGCTTTTCTTTTTTGTTTTCACTTTCCAGTACCCTTTGCAGGCTATTCCAGGATTTTTCGGTATAAAAATAGGAAGGATCAACAATTTTAAGTCCTTTTTCTGAAGCAAACAATTCTGCGCCTGCTCCGCCAAGCAAAACATGTTTGGAGCTATCCATAACATAACGGGCAGCATGTATGGGATTTTTAATGGTTTTTACACCGGCAACCGCCCCCGCATTGAGGGTTTTGCCATCCATAATGGAGGCGTCCATTTCATTTTCACCGGCGGCTGTAAATACAGCTCCTTTTCCTGCATTGAACAAAGGGCAATTTTCCATCATTGAGATCACGGCAACAACAACATCCAAACCCGGGGCTCCATTTCTCAGCATTGAGTCACCTGTTTCCAGTGCCTCTGTCAATTTATTGATATATTCAGCTTCTTGTTCCTGAGAATACCGGTCTTTTGTTATATATCCCGCGCCCCCGTGAATTACAAGAACATATTCAGGTTTTTCTTTCTGATGATTCTGTTTTTTGGTTTCTGTTCCACAGGAAATAAACACCAACACAACAATAAGAAAAAGAATATTCTTCATGATAATAGATTTATATGATTCCTTTGATTAATTCATTGATATTAAACAGGTCAAGGAAATGTGCTGAAAAGATCAGGATCAGAATTACGATCACCCATCTCACGAAATTCACTCCTTTTTTTACTGCCAGATTGGATGCGATCAATGCACCGGCAATTGATCCGATACCCATGATAATTCCATGAAGCCAGTAAATTTTGATTTCAGTGATAAATACAATCAATGCAACAACAGTAATAAATAAAGCAATTGTTACTTTAATCGCATTCGCTTTTATAAGGTCATAACCGGCTCCCAAAACAATTCCGGCCAGCAGAAAATACCCGATTCCCACATGGATAAATCCACCGTACAGGCCAATAAAAAAGAAAATGATAATTTGCCATGCTGATATTTTTTTATCCTGAAGCTCTTTTCTTCCATAAAGATATTTTTGCGGTTTGTAAAGAATGAATACCAGCATGATCAGCATGATGACGGCAAAAGCTTTTTCAAAAAGTTCCTCCTTTACGTCCACGGCAACAAATGCACCAATCACAGACCCCACAACAGCAGGGATTGATAGAATCAGTGCTTTTTTATGATCCAGTACTTTTTGTTTCCTGAAACTCGAAACAGCGGTTGTGGTTTGCATTAAAATGGTTATCCTGTTGGTTCCGTTTGCAACCATTGGTGGTAAGCCCATGATCATAAAAACAGAAAGCGAGACTATGGATCCTCCACCGGCCAGTGTATTGATAAATCCTACAAATACTCCTGCAACCAGTAATATGATTATTTCTGCAATATTCATTGATCAGATTTTATTTCTTGTTTTATTACTTCTGTTTTCTTTCCTAAAAATACAGTTGCCAGATACAGGATGATCAAACCCGCCGGGAAAAGTATCCATGAAGACATTCCATATGCGGAAGGTATAGTTCCAATCACAATGCCTGTAATACCTACCGTAAGTGCATATGGTAACTGGGTTCTAACGTGTTCGATATGATAACAGGAACTTGCCAGGGAACTTAAAATGGTTGTGTCTGAAATAGGGGAACAGTGGTCGCCCAGAACAGAGCCGGCAAGAACACAGGAAACTACATTGTAAAAGATCAGCATGGATTCGTCGTAGCTCATCCCGTAATCCTGTGTGATAAGCCAGGAAGCCGGTAAAAGCAATGGATAGAGAATTGCCATGGTTCCCCAGGATGAGCCTGTGGAAAAGGAAACCAGGGCCGAGAGAATAAAAGTAATGGCAGGTACAAAATAGGGCGAAAGAGATATTTTCAGCATGCTCAGTGAAATAAAATCTGCTGTATGCATATGTTCGGTGATCAGCGCCAGTGACCAGGCCAGGATCAAAATCAAAACTGCTGTGAGCATGGTTTTAAAACCGCTGATCAGGCTTTCCATGCTTTCTTTCAGGCTGAGAAGCCTTTGCCCGAGGGTTAGCAACACAGCTACAATCACTCCCGAAATCGAAGACCAGAGCAAGGCTTTGTATGAATCGGAATTGCCGATAAAAATTGAGATTTTCCTGCCAAAACCTACGGTTTCATTGTTCCATGTTTCTGTATCCCATCCTGTATATAACAATCCGGCAAAAGTGCCAAAAATGATGACCGACACAGGAATTACGGCATTATACCAACGAGGCTTGATATTACTTACCGGACTAACTTTCTTATTATTTTCAGATATTTCATTGCTTAGGTTTTCATGTATCTTTCCGATAATGCCTTTTCTTGTTCTTCGTTCGGCTTTCAGCATGGGGCCGTAATCCACTTTTCTGATCACCAGCATCAGAATAAAGAAAAGGGTAAATACCGGATAAAACGAATAAGCCAGAGAACTGAAAAATATATTGTAGGCATTTTCATTGATCCCGATCTCGTTTACGCCATCCTGTATGTAGCTTAATTCGGCACCTATCCAGGTTGTAACAAAGGCGATAGCTGCAATGGGAGCAGCCGTTGAATCAACAATATAGGCCAGCTTTTCCCTTGAAATTTTCAACCTGTCGGTGACCGGGCGCATGGTATTGCCAACCACCAGGGTATTGGCATAATCATCAAAAAAGATGATGATACCCAGAAACCAGGTTACCAGTTGCCCTGAACGGGCTGAACGTGCAAACCCTGAGAGTTTGTTAACGACACCTTTCATGCCTCCGTTGCTTGTGATCAATCCCACCATAGAACCGATCAGCATGGTAAAAATAATGATGGCAAGATGCCCTGTATCACTCATGGATTCAAGGATGTAAGTATCAGCTATTGAAAAAACACCTTTAAAGATGGCTTCAAAAATTGAAAATCCCTGGTAACAAAAAATAATGGTTGTCCCTACCAGAAGACCTGTAAACAAAGCAGAATAGACTTCCCGAAAGATCAGGGCCATCATAATGGCAATCAAAGGCGGAAGGATAGAAAACCATAAAGGAATGGGGTTGATTTTGTCACTGAACTCAAAATCACCGGATTTAATTGTTAATGTTTCTTTCTGATGAAAGGTAAAACTGAAAACAGCTTTTCCATGAATGATCTCCAGCTTATGAACAGAATCATTAATCGTAAAAGGAATTGTTTCAAAACTGAGCTTTTCACTTAGCGTTGAATCTTTTACCCTGATCGTGAAATCAACGGCAACATCTTTAACAATAATTGGGAAATAACTTATTTCAAAATCATTTTGCCTGAAAGAGAAAATATCAGCGGAATCTCTGGTTTGGGAAAAAGTGTCTGTGATCCCCATCAACAAAGTCAAAACAAAGATGAATCCTGTAAATATTCCTTTCCTCACACCCAAGATTTTCGGTAAAAATAGGGAAGAAAATGGAAATACAAAAGCGGAGGGTGGTTTTAATGGCATACGGATGACACAGATTAGACGGATTTTCGCTGATCTTTGGATATCAGTTGTATCGGTGTCATCCGCGTTCTATTACTCAAAAGATAGATGTTATTCCTAATCCTTATCAAAGTGATCTCAGAATAAATTATACACTCAAACAGCCCGGTTCACCCGTACTTAATATTTTTGATATTAATGGCAGAAAAGTAAAATCAGAAATGATTTCCTGGCAAGCTGCAGGAGATTACCAGCTTGTATTGCATGATACGGGACTATTTCCGGGTTTATATTTTGTACAGTTAAGGTTTGATAATGAGTCAGTTACAAGAAAAATTATCAGGCAATGACAGGTTTTGAATTGAGTTTTAATGGCATACGGATGATTTACAAAATAAGCTAAAGCAGACCATGTGTTTTAAGAATATCGGCAAGATCAGGGTGTTTTCGGGCATATTCACGGAGGGCGATAATAAGGTTTTTGTTTTTGTCTTCGGCTGATGCGGATTTTTCGAGGGCCGGTTTCAGGGCAGTTCTTCTGTCCCAGATGGTATATCCTAATAAAAAGATCATAAATGCTGCCATTAGTCCCATCATCCAGAACAAAGAATCAATGCGTTCATTCACTGAATCAAAACGAGCATTTACAGCCTCAAATTTCACATCCATTTTTTCCTCCAGGGATGTAATCTTGGTGCTTAAAATTTCAATCTCAGCTTCCACCCTGCTAAGACGGTCCCGATCAGCCAGGGTATAAGGAACTACCTGTTGTTCCTGGGCGGATATGCTTAGTGTGAAAAAGCCGAATACGCATATCAGGATTGGATTTTTCATAATGAAATATTTAACACAAATATACAAAATAATTATAAAGGGAAAATACAGGCAGATGTGATGAATATTAACTGATCTGTGGTTATCTGTTTTATCAGGTCATCCGCGTTCTATCACAGCTTCAACTGTCTTAACAATACCCTCAGCATCAAATCCGCATTCTTTATGCAGTTCCTCTGTGCTGCCATGTTCAATAAAACGATCCGGGATGCCCAGGCGGATGATGTTTGCTTTGTAATTGTGATCTGACATAAATTCAAGAACTGCGCTGCCCAGGCCTCCTAAAATAGTACCATCTTCAATGGTGATGATATGTTTAAATTTCTCAAAAACTTCATGTAAAACATCCTCATCAATGGGTTTTAAAAAACGCATATCGTAATGGGCAATACGGATGTTTTTTTCTTTCAGGATATTTGCAGCTTCATTCACGTAATTCCCGACGTGGCCGATAGAGATCAGTGCGATATCTTTACCATCAAGTAATTTTCTTGCTTTGCCAATTTCAATTTTCTGCATGGGTGTTTTCCACTCGGGCATTACACCTCTTCCTTTGGGGTACCGGATGGAAAAAGGACCCATGTTTTCAAGTTGTGCGGTATACATCAGGTTTCTTAATTCGGCTTCGTTCATGGGTGAAGAAACGATGAGGTTGGGAATGGAACGAAGATAAGCCAGGTCGTAAGCCCCGTGATGTGTTGCACCGTCTTCTCCCACCAGTCCGCTGCGGTCGAGGCAGAAAACAACATGCAGTTTTTGTATGGCCACATCATGGATTAACTGATCATAAGCACGTTGCATAAAAGTGGAATAAATATTACAATAGGGTGTCAAACCCCGGGCAGCCAATCCTGCTGCAAAGGTCACGGCATGTTGCTCGGCGATGCCAACGTCAAAAACCCGGTCGGGCATTTTTTCCATCATCAGGTTTAATGAACTCCCTGTAGGCATGGCAGGCGTGATGCCAACGATCTTCGCATTTTGTTCTGCCAGTTCAATGAGGGTGCGTCCGAAGACTGTTTGGTATTTGGGCGGTTTTTTATCAGGACAGGTATCTTTTACAATGTCGCCCGTTTTTCTGTCAAATGCACCGGGTGAATGGAAAACAGTCTGGTCTTTTTCGGCACGTTTAAATCCTTTTCCTTTTTTGGTGATTACATGCAGCAGCTTGGGCCCTTTGATCCTTTTCATGTCACTCAGGATCTTCGAAAGCCTGATTACATCATGTCCGTCAACCGGGCCAAAGTATCTGAAATTAAATGATTCAAAGAGATTACTTTTCTTTAAAATGGATCCCTTGACCGCATTTTCGATTTGCTGAAAAATCCTTTGTGAATTGGGTCCGTATTTACTTGCTTTTCCAAGTATTTTCCAGGCAAGATTTTTAATCCGGTTATACATTCGGGATGTTGAAATATCAAGCAGGTATTCTTTCAAAGCGCCAACACTTTGATCAATGGAAATTCCATTATCATTTAAAACAACCAATAAATTTGCCTTGGAAACGCCGGCATTGTTCAAACCTTCAATGGCCATTCCGCCTGTCATACTTCCATCGCCGATCACGGCAATGTAGTTTCTGTTTGTAACGCCATTCATCTTGTCTGCAATGGCCATACCCAATGCTGCGGAAATAGAAGTAGAGGAGTGGCCCGTACCGAAAGCATCGTACCCGCTTTCAGCCATTTTCGGGAAACCGCTCACGCCTTTGTATTTTCTGAGGGTGTGGAAATCCTTTTTACGTCCCGTTAATATTTTATGTGCATAAGCCTGATGACCCACATCCCAAATCAGCTTATCGTTGGGTGTATTATAAATATAATGAAGGGCAACAGCCAGTTCAACTGTGCCAAGGCTGGCACCCACATGACCGGGATTGGCGCAGGTAACATCAAGAATAAAATCACGGATTTCCTTGCATAGCTCGGGAAGACTTTCTTCTTTCAGCTTTTTCAGATCATCGGGGAAATTGACTTGTGTTAATATTTTGCCGGTTTCCGGTGTCATTTTAACCTTCCGCTTTCTTTTCCAAAACGCAAAATTACTTAAAAATTGCCTGAAGTGTCAACAGCATCATTATTGTCTTTATCATTAAATTCGTAAAGGGGGTAATATCAGGCTTTTACAATAGTCCCAAATCCAGTTTGGCTTCATCGCTCAACATATCTTCCGACCAGGGCGGATCAAATGTGAGTTCAACTTCACAACTTTTAACTCCTTTCAAGTCCTCAACTTTATCTTTTACTTCAGCCGGTAAACTATCAGCTACCGGGCAATTCGGAGAGGTAAGGGTCATCAGAATATTAACATGTAAATCGTCATCTGTTTTGATCTCGTAAATCAATCCGATTTCATAGATGTTGACCGGGATTTCAGGATCATAAATATTTTTTAACACATGAATGATCTGTTTTTCAACTTCTTTTTTATCTATTGCTTTGCTCATAACAAATAATCTTTTTTACAGGTAAAGAAAAAACAACACCTCAATAAGTAAACAATTGCGGTTTTCTATTCTTCCTTTCCTTTTGTCTTGAAAACCAATGCGTACAGTTTCATTTGCTTGATCATTGACATCAAGCCGTTGGAGCGGGTAGGGGACAAATGTTCCTTTAATCCGATCTTATCAATGAAATCGGTATCGGCATCTATAATGTCATCCGGCTTCCGGCCTGAGAAAACCCTGATGAGCAATGCGGCTATTCCCTTGGTGATCACCGCATCGCTGTCGGCAGAAAAATGTACCAGTCCGTGCTCATATTTGGCATGCAGCCAAACCCTTGACTGGCATCCTGATATCAGGTATTTTTCCGTTTTGTTTTTCGGATTTATTAACGGAAGGTCTTTGCCCATTTCAATCAGATAGTTGTATTTGTCCATCCAGTCGTCAAACTGCGAAAACTCTTCCACTATTCGTTCTGTATCTTCTTTAACAGACATAATATAAAATTTTTTATGCAAACATTTTTTTTACCTGATGAATTGCTTCAGTCAGGCGGTCAATTTCTTCTTTTGTGTTATAAAAAACAAAGGAGGCACGCACTGTTCCCGGGATACCGAAGCTGTCAAGAACCGGTTGCGCACAATGATGCCCTGTTCTTACTGCAATGCCGAGTTTGTCAATGATGGTTCCGGCATCGTAAGGATGAATATCATCTATAAGAAATGATACCAGACTGGCTTTTTGTGCAGCATTACCTATGATCCTGATATTACCGGATTCATTGAGTTTTTTATTTGCATATTGCAAAAGCTCGGTCTCATATTTTGCAATGTTTTCGTATCCCAAATTTTCAAGATATATAATAGCTGATTCTAATCCCAGGACGCTTTCCACATTGGGCGTTCCGGCTTCGAACTTAAAAGGCAATTCGTTGAAAGTAGTGGATTGATAAGAAACCTGATCAACCATCTCACCACCGGCCTGATAAGGAGGCATTTCCTCAAGCCACTTTTGCTTACCGTAGAGGACACCAACGCCCATGGGGGCGTACATTTTATGTCCGGAGAAAGTATAAAAATCGCAATCAAGTTTTTGTACATCAACTTTCTGATGCATGATTGCCTGTGCGCCATCAATTAATACCGGTATATCAAGTTCATGCGCTTTATCAATATATTTTTTTATATCAACGATGGTTCCAAGGGCATTGGAAATATGGGTCAATGCCAGGAGCTTTGTTTTTTCATTGATTTGTTTTTCGAATTCCTCAAAAATCAGATCACCTTTATCATTTACAGGAATAATTTTTAAAGTTGCCTCTTTTTTCTTACAAAGCAATTGCCAGGGTACAAGATTGGAATGATGCTCCAGGGCGGAAATAATAACTTCATCCCCCTTTTTAATGAATTTTTCCCCAAAAGTAAAACGAATAAGATTTACTGATTCGGTGGTTCCTTTTGTAAAAATGATCTCTTTGGCATTTTCAGCGTTTATAAAGTGCTGAACTTTTTGCCGGGTTGTTTCAAATGCTTCTGTAGCCCTCTGGCTCAGGTAATGTACACCCCGGTGGATATTGCAATTTTCCTTCTTGTAATATTCGCTTATCCTGTCAATAACCTGAATTGGCTTTTGGGTTGTGGCCGCATTATCAAAATATACAAGAGGCTTACCGTAGATTTCCTGATTAAGCGCCGGAAAATCTTCCCTGATCTTATATACATCGAATGTTGTCATTGTGCTAAGTTAAATTTTACTCATGTCAATGTCAAATTTAACTTCTTTTTCAGGGTCGCTGCAGTGCAGTACACATTTATCACAAACCGATAATTCGCCTCTCAGACGTTTTTTCACCATATCGTCAATCCTGGTCCTCAAAGGTTCAATGGAAATTTTCTTTATAACTTCTGCTGCAAAGGCATACATCAACAGCATTCTTGATTTATCGGCATCTATTCCACGTGATCTCAGGTAAAACATGGCATCTTCATCCAGTTGCCCTACGGTAGCGCCATGAGAGCATTTCACGTCATCCGCATAAATTTCAAGGAATGGCCTGGTGTGCATGGTGGCATCATCAGTAAGTAACAGGTTTTTATTATTCTGATAGGCGTTTGTTTGTTGTGCATCCCTTCTCACCATAATGTGTCCATTGAAAACGCCAGTTGCCTGATCATCCAAAATACCTTTAAAAAGTTCGTTACTATAGCAATTCGGGACTTTATGATCAATGTAAACCTGATTATCCGTGTGTTGTTCGCGATCAAGAAGGAAAACACCGGAAACATCAGCAGAACCATTTTCTCCGTTTAATGAAACATTGATATTATTTCGAATTAAACCACCATTGAGTGTGATGGCATTGGTTTTCAACTGACTGTCTTTATCAAGGGTGAAAAAGCTCGAATTGATCAATGTGCTGTTATTATTCAGATTTTGAAGTTTGTAATGATCAAGCTTGGCGTTTTCTGCTATTATTGATTCGGTAAGTGAATTTGTAAAGCTTGTATGATGGTTAACAGAATCATCACAGTG
>CAZTAW010000010.1:0-29625 GCA_964611705.1 uncultured Bacteroidales bacterium | reverse complement strand
CTGAATTTTGCGATTTTTGTAATAATCAACCGGATGTATCTCGCTCATTATTTTCCCGTCGAGACTTCTTTTCCATAAAATGTTACCATTATTATCTATGAGGTAAAGCTGATTATTTTCGTCTGACACAAGAATATTATATGTCTTATCTGTATGATCTTTAACCAGAAACGGCTGTGTTGCAATTCCACCATCAAGGTTTGTCTTCCATAAAGCCCGGTTTTCTTCACGATATTCGGGGTTATACCTGATGTAGGCATTTGTATAAAACATATTGTTTACAAGGCTGAACTGAACCGCAAATGCATGAAAATTGGATAAGTGTTGCTCATTCATGTTCAGTTGCGACCTGATATCATTACGTACATATTCATCTAATACCGGCAAAGCATTGCGGGAGTTATAATACAGATAAATATTGGATTTGTCCGAAATATTATCCGAGAATTCTTTGTAATTGATATTATCCTGCAATGTTTTTCCTGACTGATAAGCGTTAATAAATTCCTCCAGGGCATCGCTGCTGTTTGCAAAAATTATATACTCATTAATAATAGCATAATATGTTTGATTAACCAGACTGAATACCTGACCGAAAACGCCCGGAATAAACCCTGAGATATTAATATGCTTGATCAGAAAATTGTTGTATCTGTGCATGGAGCTGCCGCTGGCATTATGATATATTTCGGTTAACAACTGATTGGCTCTTGTCGGGTCAGGTGTGTGAACAACAAAGTAAGTTTTTTCCCGTAATTCAGAAGGTCGCCCGGCCAGCGACACCAGCGCTGCCTCGTTGCCTATCCAGCCAAAAATATTCGTTTCAATATTGGTTTTATATTTCTTATTCAATCTGAGTATCTCGTTATAATGATCTTCAAAGCGATTATTTTTCCTGAGATATTCTTCCAGCTTGTTATTGACTTTATTAAAATCATCATACCCAAACCAGAGTAACAAATTGGTATTAAAAGGAATAATGCTGGTTAACTGTATCTTTTGAGGCGGAGATTGTTTAAAAATATCAAGGAACTGCATGGCAGAATCCGATACATCAGCATAACCATTCAACAGTAATTCATCCGATTTTAGAATAAGATCCAATTCGCCCCATGTAGCAAAATTATTCAGTAAAGAAGCAGATTCCCGGTATTCTTCATCAACAAGTTTTTTTACAAAATCGCCAATATTTTTTAAATGCAAATAAATATGTGAATTTACTTTTTTCCCTGCTGTTTTGGCAACTCTTTTAAAACTTTCATTTTGACTGATTTTTACTTCAGAATCTATTGCCTTCAGCGCCTGTTCAATCATGTCCGGATATTTACAGGCAATAAACAAACCCTTTTCAAATACATAATGTAAAACCGCCTTACCCTCTTCGTCATTAACACTAAAGACAGTCCTTTTCAGGATTTTTTGCTCCTCAATTTTAGACGGTCCGGCATAATGGTTTTCAATAAAATTTTCTATATAAGATTTATTGCCATCCATTTCAAGAATAAAAAGGGAGGCAAGAGAGTCAGAAGATCGGGACAAGACAGAAATATACAACTTACCATTTTCCAGTAAATCGTGGGCGTATTCATCCTGAAAAAGTGTAGTATCCCATTGTTGTAATTGTTGATTGATTCTTTCTACTGCATTGATCTTTGAAAGTGATCTCCAAATCTCATTGTGGTTATTCACATCTTTCCATAGTGATTCAATATCATTAACTTCAACAAAAAAGAGGGTTTTAGACGGAATAGCATTGATACCGCTCATGGATTTCCCTGTAAAATTCCTGTAAAGGAAAAAACCTGCAAAAATTAAAATTATTACGATGGCTGCGATGACAATATAAGTGTACTCTGATCTTCTTTCAGTCATATTTGCTGATTTTAAATCATTATCTGTCAAAGGTAAAGAATTAAGCATGCTATTTTCAGTAGTAACTTATTATAAATTAACATGCTTTTGTTAATTGTTATTGCCTGCTAAAACTCAAGTCTGATTTGTTCATTGAGATTGAAGCTCAAACGATGATAGGGAGTATAGCCATATTGTATAATAGACCGCCGGTGCTGCCGGGTAGGATATCCTTTGTTGGTGTGCCAGAAATACCGGGGAAAATCTTTTCCTATTTTTTCCATATATTCATCACGGTGGGTTTTGGCCAGAATAGATGCCGCTGCAACAGATAGATACTTGCTGTCGCCCTGGATGATACATTGATGAGGAATTGACGGATAAGGATTAAAACGGTTTCCGTCAATTAGCAAATAATCCGGTGTGGTTTTTAAACTTCTAACGGCCTCATGCATAGCCGAAAAAGTGGCATTTAAAATATTGATCTCATCTATAATCTTGTTATCCACGAAAGCCACTGACCAGGTAATCGCCTCTTTTTCAATAAGTTTACGAAGCAGGTTTCGTTGCCCGGGATGTAAAAGCTTTGAATCGTTAATCATCTCATTTTCATAATCAGCAGGTAAAATAACAGCAGCAGCCACAACCGGACCCGCCAGGCACCCCCTGCCTGCTTCGTCCACCCCGGCCTCCAAACGGTTTTTTTGTAAAAAAAGATTCAACATAGTGTTATTCTCCTTGCCACCACATGAGTTCGTAATTCATAAATATTGCAACTGCAAAAATAAGCCAGATCATGATGGTATAAAAAAAAGATTTCTGTTTCTCCGATATCCTGATGCTAACCAGAATACTTAATGGTATAAAAAGAAAGGCAATAGAGAAATATCCTGAAGGGCAAAAAATCAACAGCAGAATAAATAACAGCAGGTAATAAAATACAAGGTCGGATTTTTTTCGGATGTCAATGTTTTTGGCACTTAGTTTTACCAGGAGGTTAAATCCTGAAAGGATAAAAATCAATAACACAAGCGAAAGAAAACCATACATCTGAATACCAATGTCAAAATGAGCCAGTTGTAAATCAAGCCCATTCAAAACTATCGAATGAAGGAAAAAGGTAAACTCATTCACTAAAAAATAATAAACACCGGTAAACAAAAAAGGCACAAACAAACCAACAATCGGAATAACCCACTGGCGCCATTCATAAATACGCATCAGAACAAAAGCAAGATAAAGAATGATCAATAAATAAAATGCATAGCTAAAAAACATGGTAGCAATCCCGATAAGGAAACCACTTAAAAACAAATTCTTTCTTGTTTGTTTTTGTTCCTCATAAAAAGAAAAGCCGAGATTCAGAAGGAGTATGATTATCAATGTTATCAAGGCAAAAGGATGAAGCGTATGGGTTTCTTTGAAAACACCTGTAAAAAGAATAAAAAGAAAAGCGGGGATCAGGGTATTTTTGGGAACAAGTCCATGATGGGCAAGTATGAAATTAAGCAAAACAGCCTCGAAGTAAACCAATACAAATCCGATAATAACAGGAAGTAATTTAGCACCTGAGAAAATATTAAATATCAATTGATAGAAAGGATTTTCTCCTGATGGATCAGGCATAACAGTGATCTCCATAAAGGAAGGAAACCACAAAGCAAGCTGAACCAGAAACAGCGCAACATACTGTGTTAAGAAACTATGCTTAAAAAATCGTATCAGCATTTGCAGAACATCATTTTATAAATATTTTAAGAGATCTTTGCCCAGGTCGGCCCTGTAATATTTTTTATCAAAACCGATCTTTTCGGCATTGGAATAAGATTTCTTCAGGGCTTCCTGCAAAGAATCACCAAAAGAAGTAACTGCAAGCACTCTACCACCGCTGGTTACCATTCTGCCATCTTTATCCTTTTTTGCACCAGCCATGAAAATAATACTGTCATCAACTACCGGAAAAGTAATCATTTTTCCTTTTTCATATTTACCCGGATACCCTCCTGAAACCAGCATAATTGCGGCTGTGTATCTTTTATCCAATTCGACAGAGGTTTCCGAAAGAGTTTCTTTTCCAACATGAATAAACAAATCAAGCAAATCGGTTTTAATAAGGGGTATAACCGATTCGGCTTCCGGATCGCCCATGCGCACATTATATTCAATCACATAAGGATCATTATCCCTGTTTATCAATCCGAAAAAAATAAAGCCCTTGTATCTCATGCCTTCCTTTTTCAGACTTTCGATTGTGGGTTTTATGATTCTTTCTTCTATTTTGTTCATGAATTCTTCCGTAACAAATGGCACAGGCGAAATTGATCCCATGCCACCGGTATTCAAACCGGTATCGCCTTCACTAATTCTTTTGTAATCCTTAGCATTCGGCAGGATTATATATGAATTTCCATCGGTCAATACAAAAGCCGAAAGTTCTATGCCCTGCATAAACTCCTCGATCAGAACCCTGGAAGAGGCCTCTCCGAATTTTTCTCCGGCAATCATTTCTTTCAAAACTTCCCTTGCTTCTTGCAGATCACTGCTGATAATAACGCCTTTACCGGCGGCCAGCCCATCGGCTTTCAATACGTAAGGAGGCTTTATCTCCTCAAGATACTGTATTCCCTCAATTAAAGTGTCTTTAGTAAATGTTTTAAAAGAAGCTGTTGGAATGTTGTATTTTTTCATGAATTCTTTGGCAAAATCCTTACTGCCCTCCAAAATGGCAGCCTGTTTTTCAGGGCCGATCACCATTACATCTTTCAGTTCTGTCTGCTTAAGGAAATAATCGTGTATGCCATCCACGAGCGGAGCCTCGGGTCCAACAACAAGCATTTCAATCTTATTTTCAAGAACGAATTTGCCAATTTCTTTAAAATCGTCAACAGCTAACGGTATATTTTCGCCATGCTTCTGCGTACCGGCATTTCCCGGAGCAATATACAACTTTGTTAATTGGGGGCTTTGTGCGAGTTTCCATGCCAGTGCATGTTCACGACCTCCGGAACCTATAATCAATACATTCATACGATCTTAATTTATTTCTTTGATTAAACTTTCAATTGTATTCCAAAGCCTTTCGGCTGATTTATTCCAGGTAAAAATATCCTTTCTTTTACTTCCTTTTTCAATTAATTCTTTTCTCAATGAACCATCTTTGACAATCTTTGTCATCGCCGAAGCAATGTCATCAGGGCTGAAGGGATCTACCAGTAACGCTGCTTCACCTGCAACTTCCGGCATGGAAGTTATGTTGGAGGTGATCACTGGCACATTACACCTGAATGATTCCACTATCGGTATTCCAAAGCCTTCGAAATAGGAAACATACGTTAATGCCAGGGCAGAAGCCAGGATTTTACTCAGTTCCCGAATCTCCAATCGTCCGGTAAAAACAATGTCTTTCCTGAAATCCGATCTCTCGTATGCTTCACGTATGGGTGTTGTCCACCACTTTTTTTCACCTACAATCAGGAGCTTGACCTCTTGATCAGTTTTCTTTCTAAAAATATCATAAGCTTTGAAAAGATTTACAAGATTTTTCCTGGGATGCAAAGAACCTATAAATACAAAATAGGGTTTTCCCTGCGCATATTTTTTGCGAACAGTTTTTATATCACCTGCTTTCAGCGGCTTATAGTTTTCACTTGCTCCATTGTACACAACTTCAATCTTCTCAGGACCAACTTTATAATTTTTAATGATATCATTTTTTGAATAGGTGGAAACCGTTGCAATTTTTCTGGCTTTTCGGGCAAACTTAGGAAAATAATATTTGTAATATTTTCTCTCAAGAAACGGAAGGTCTTTGGGATAATGTTCAAAATTAAGATCATGAAAAACATTGATGGATGGTACTTTTGTTTTCAGAGAAAGGTATCCGTCAGGAGAAAAAAAAATGTCGGCTTTGATCTTCTTCAACGCAGCAGGAATTGAATGTTCAAACCAGCAGTAATATAATAAAGGATGCCTTGCCTGGGGGAAAACTTCAATTGGTGTTGTATTTTTGGAAAAAATAAAATCAGGATGATGTTTTCTGTCAAAAATAAAGAAGAACTCATGCTCCGGATGAGTCGTAGTTATTCGTTTCAGGTTTTCGAATGTAAACCACCCGATACCCTCCAGCTTATTTTTTATCAGCAACCGTGTATTAACTGCTATCCTCAATCTGCCTGATTTTTTATAATGATAATTGTGTTAAGTAATTATTAAATACCTTTGCACAAAAGTATGATTTTTCGCTGAGTTTTTCTGATTGCAAAATCCGTAAGCCATGCGAAAAAAGCTTTCATAATTAAGGGGCATGCAGCGTAAATTTCTCACGAACCTTGCATTATTATTACTTCTTAACATCCTGGTTAAGCCCTTTTACATATTTGGGATTGACATGGGTGTGCAAAACACAGTAGGTTCTGATGAATATGGTTTCTATTTCGTAATTTTCAACTTTTCTTTTTTGTTCAACATTCTGTTGGATCTGGGTATAACACAATTTAACAACCGGGCAATAGCCAGAGATAGTAATTTACTTAACAGACATTTTTCAAGCATTTTAATCGTAAAGTTGTTTTTGGGAATGATCTATTTTCTGATCACTTTTACAGCAGCTTTTATTATCGGATATGGCACGAAGCAATTTTATTTTCTGGGATTTCTGGCCTTTAATCAGTTCCTGCTGATGTTTATTCAATACCTGCGCTCGAATGTTTCAGGTTTATTGCTTTTTAAAACGGACAGTATACTTTCAGTGCTTGATCGCGTACTAATGATCCTTATTTGCGGAGCTTTGTTATGGGGTGGTATAGCCGGGGAAGAATTCCGGATAGAGTGGTTTATTTATTCCCAAACTACTTCCTATCTTCTAACTGCATTGATTGCAATTAGCATCGTGATTAAAAAGGCAAGTTTCAAAAGACTCAACTGGGATTGGCCTTTTATTTTATCTATAATTAAAAACACCTATCCTTTTGCGATACTGGTTTTGCTAATGACCTTTACCCAACGTGTTGATACAGTGATCATAAACAAATTACTTCCGGGGCAGTTGGGCGATACCCAGGCCGGTATTTACGCCCATGCTTATCGCTTACTGGATGCTTTCAGCAATTATGCACTTTTATTTTCAGTTTTACTGCTTCCGCTTTTTTCAAGAATGATAAAAACCAAAGACAATGTCGAACACCTTGTCAAGTTGGCTTTCACCTTACTGTTTACGGGTTCGGTGATTATTAGTCTTACATCATGCTTTTATAGCTACGAGATTATGGATTTCTTGTATAATGATCATATTGAAGAATCGGCCAGGATGTTCGAAATTATTATGTTTGCTTTTATCCCTGTTTCATCAACCTATGTATTTGGTACTTTGCTCACTGCAAACGGCAGCCTGAAACAACTCAACCTGGTGTATTCCGGCGCTGTTATGATCAGCCTGGTGTTAAACATTTCGCTCGTTCCGTTTTTATATGCACTAGGCTCGGCTTATGCTAACCTCACGGCACAAATGTTTGCAGCCATTGCACAGGTGATCATAGCGGTTCATTTTTTCAGATTTCGCATCAATGTTAACTTTATTATTTTACTGGTGTCTTTTGTTTTGCTGGTATTGATGTTTAATTTTCTTTCGGGATTTTTATCCTGGGCATGGCCTGTAAAATTTGCTGTTGTATTTTTGCTGTCTTTACTGGCAGCGCTGATGATGAAACTGTTAAATATGAAGGAAATCATACGCATAGTACAAGAAAAGCAGTAACAGGCCTTTTTTTTTCAGAAGAAAAAGGTTTGTTGCTTATATAAAAATTCCTATTTTTGACCTCTTTTTTAAGAAATTAGAAAAAAATGAATAATACAGCAGAACACGAAGATTTTCAATCAACAAGTCTGGCCATTTTGATCTATAAATGGCGGTTCACATTGATAATTATTGGCATAGTGGCAATAGTGCTCTCCTTTATTTTTAGTGGACCTGGATTTATTACTCCCCTGTACAAATCAACCGTAGTATTATTTCCAACCTCTACAAATTCCATTTCAAAAGCCCTAATCGCGGAAAACACCGGCTCAGAGAAAGACATTCTTGAATTTGGTGAAGACGAACAAACGGAGAGATTGTTGCAGGTGCTTAATTCAAACAGAATTCGCGACAGGATAATCAGCAAACATAATCTGATGAAACATTACGGAATAGAACCCGACAGCAAATATAAAAACACCCGGTTATTTAAGATATACGAAAGCAATATCAATTTCAAACGCACGGAATACATGGCCGTAAAAATTTCGGTTTATGATAAAAACCCGGATACGGCTGCCATGATTGCAAATGATATTGCTGCTTTGGTTGATTCAACGGTTAATGAAATACAAAAAGAAAGAGCCGTTCAGGCATTGAATATCGTTGAAGCAGAATATAAAAAATTCGAAAACGAAATAAAGGCTTTGCAGGATTCTCTCAGGGATTTGATGTCTCATGGAGTTCATGACTATGAATCACAGGCAGAGATGATCAACCAACAACTTGCCATTGAACTTGCAAATGGAAACCGTGCGGCTGTGAAACGACTTGAAGACAAGCTTGAGTCCCTGGCTAAATACGGAGGTGCCTATCTCACACTTACCAACAAGCTTGAATATGATATTGAACAATTTAGCATTATCAAGGCAAAATACAAAGAAGCCAAAATGGATGCCGAAGTGGTTCTGCCTCAAAAATTTGTTGTTAGTAAAGCGTACAAAGCTGAACGGAAATCATATCCTATACGGTGGCTTATTGTTGTTATAACAACAATATCGGCATTATTGCTGGCCATGATCATTATTGCCATTGTTGAAAACACTGAAAGAATAAAACGATCATTTAAAGAAGAAAAGAATTTACGAAAACAATCATAAGATGGAAAACTATTTTAGTAACAAAAGCATTACGGGTTTACTGTTCAAATGGAAATATCATCTGGCAATCATTACGGTTATTGCCGCTGTGCTTGCAGTGATATTTTCCGGTCCGACTTTCATTACACCATTATTCAAGTCATTTGCAGTGGTATACCCATCAAATGTTGCTCCCTACTCAGAAGAGAGTGAAACGGAACAAATGTTGCAATTTTTGCAATCAAGGGATATTAAAGACAGCGTGATCAAAAAGTTCAACCTGAGCAAGCACTATGGTATTGATACCAGTTTCAATTATTATTATTCAACAATCTTGTATGAATATGATGAACATGTTTCAATTAAGAAAACGCCCTATGAATCAGCCGAAATAGAAGTATACGATAGAAATCCTGACACAGCCCGTATGATTGTGGAAGCCATCATGGACTTTTATAATAAAAAAGTAAGACGTTCACAGAATGATAAGTGGAAAGAAGTAATAGATATTTACAAGCAGCAGATGAAGCACAAACGAGAATACATGGATTCACTGCGTCAGGTCATGCGCGAATTGGGAACGAAATATGGCTTATACGAATATGAAAGCCAGAGTGAAGAAATTACACGCGGATTACTTGGTACTGCCGATGGCATCAACCCTGCTGCCCTGAACAAAAACAAGATAAACGAATTGAATAAGGCCATGGAACAAAAAGCCGGTGATCTGGTTTCAGCATTTTATATGCTGAAATACGAATCAGAAGCATTTGCATCAGTCAGGCTGGAGTATGAACAGGCATACAGGTTCTATACCGACAAGCTTACACACCTCAATGTGGTATCAGCTCCATATCCTGCTGATAAAAAATCCTATCCGGTCAGATGGTTGATCGTTGTAATAACTGTTATTGCTACGCTCTTCCTATCAAGCCTGGTTGTTATTGTTATCGAAAACTTCAAAACCTATATACCTGTTGTTTACAGGAAAAGAAGAAACCTGAAAACAAAGAATCATAAAGCTTAGTATAAATTGACTGAAAAATATAAATTAAGTTGGGTTTACGGAATCAGCGCGATATTTATCGTGCTTAACTGCTTATTGCTTACCAGAGACTTTTATTGGGCTTTGCTCACACCTTTGGTATTGCTGATATTTTTGTTGTATATAACCTCACTTGACAAAATTATTTTTCTGATCACCTTTCTCACGCCTCTGGCAGTTAATATCCGGGATGCTGAATTTGGCCTGGGTATATCATTGCCAACCGAGCCATTGATGTTTGGGGTTTTGATTGTTTTTATCCTCAAACTATTGCACGAAAGCAAATATGACCGGCGCATATTTAAGCATCCGGTAACGCTGGTAATTCTTTTTCAGTTATTGTGGATGTTCGTAACAAGTCTAACAAGTGAACTGCCTTTTATTTCCTTTAAGTTCTTACTTTCCAGACTTTGGTTTGTAGTTCCCTTTTATTTTGTAGCTGTGATATTGTTCAAGAAACCATACAATATCAAATTGTTTAATTGGCTTTATATTATCCCTTTACTTATTGTTATTGCCTATACGATTTCCAATCATGCCAAGTTTGGTTTTGATGAAGAATCAGGGCACTGGGTAATGGATCCCTTTTATAATGACCATACAGCTTACGGAGCAATTCTTGCCATGTTTATACCGGTCGTCCTGGGTTTTACCTTCAACAAGAAGTATAACTTTTTTGTCAGATTAATTTGTTTTGGCATCTTTGCCGTGCTGGTTCTGGCAATTATACTCTCATACAGTCGCGCAGCATGGATAAGTGTAGCAATGGCATTCGCAGTTTACATTGTTATTATGCTAAAAATAAAATTCAAATGGATATTGTTGACTCTTGTATTACTAACAGGGATTTTCTTTGCTTTCCAGTATGAAATATTAGACCGGCTTGAAGAAAACAAACAGGATTCTTCAGCTAATTTTTATGAACATATACAGTCAATATCCAATATTTCTTCGGATGCATCAAATCTTGAAAGGATCAATCGTTGGCAATCTGCCATTAGGATGTTTGAAGAAAAACCATTTTTCGGATGGGGACCGGGAACCTATCAGTTTGTTTATGCACCTTTTCAGCGCTCAAAGGAAAAAACTATCATTAGTACCAATGCCGGTGACATGGGTAATGCGCATAGCGAGTATATAGGCCCTCTGTCAGAAATGGGTGTTATCGGTATGCTCTCGGTTATGGCTCTCGTTGGATTTGTTATTTACACAGCTCTGCGGGTATATAAATATGCAGTAAACAGAGAAGTGAAATTGATTTCACTGGTAACCCTGCTTGGATTGATCACCTATTTCACGCATGGATTACTGAATAACTTTCTCGATACCGATAAAGCTTCCGTGCCATTCTGGGGCTTTATTGCCATAATCGTTGCCCTTGACCTTTATTTTGTAAGGCGAAAGGAAGATACTGAAAACGAGCAAACTCAGAACTCTTCCCTGGAGAATTAGGATAATTTCTTAATAATATCAGGCAATTGGCGCATAGCTGCCAGTTCTCTCCACTTTTTTCTGACCTCAACAGCCGGCTGACCAAAATAGGTTTTTCCACCCGGAAGGCTTTTCCCAGTGGCAGAAGTAGCTAATATCACCGCGCCTTTTCCGATTACGAGATCTTTATCAATAGCCACCCGTCCCCAGATGATCACATCATCTTCAATTTTCGTAACGCCGGCAATGGCTGCATGCGAACCGATCAAACAATTTTTCCCGATCACCGTATCATGCCCTATCTGACAATGGTTATCCATTTTTGTTCCTTCTCCAATTGTAGTATTACCGGATACTCCTTTGTCAATAGCACAAAGGGCACCTATTTCAACATCATCTTCTATAATCACTTTTCCACAGGATTCAAGTTTACGGTATTTGTTGTTTTTTTTCTGAAAGTAATAGGCATCAGCTCCCAATACGGAATTGGCATGGATGACTACATTATCACCGATAACAGAATTATCGTAAATGCTCACATTGGAATGAATGATACAGTTTTTCCCGATACCAACATTGTTTCCGATAAATGCACCCGGTTGGATAACAGTTCCTTCCCCGATCTTGGCCTTTGCAGAAACAGCCTGATCTGACTTAAGAAAAGGTGAGTAATGTTTTGCAAGCTTTACATAATCTCTGAAAGGATCATCGCTGATAATAAGCGCTTTGCCTTTGGGTCTTTCAACTTCCTGGTTGATCAGAATGGTTGTTGCTTTGGAATGAAGCGCTTTGTTGTAATATTTCGGATGATCTACAAAGGTAAGATCACCGGGTTCAACCATGTGAATTTCATTTATTCCGGTTATTTTAAAATCAGCAGGTCCGTCAAATCTTGCATTTAAAAACGCTGCAACTTCTTGCAGGATAGAAGGCTTTTCAAATTTCATTCCGGGGTTTTTTTATTTTTTTGCTTAATCCTTAACTCTTTCAGAATATTCACCTGTGCGGGTATCAACTTTTATTTTCTCACCCTGGTTAATAAAAAGAGGCACCTTAACCACGGCACCGGTTTCCAAGGTAGCATCCTTAAATGTATTGGTAGCGGTATTACCTTTCTCTCCGGGTTCGGTATAGGTGATCTCCAAATCAACGTTAGCAGGCAATTCACATGAAATAGGAGTTTCCGTATCGGCATGAAAAACCATTTCAACTTCCTGACTTTCATTAAGAAACTGTGGCGCATCAATCATTTCTTCATCTACAAATGTTTGTTCAAATGTTTCGGTATTCATGAAATGATAGGTTGTACCTTCTTTGTAAAGAAACTGGTAAGGTCTTCTTTCTATACGTTGCACATTGACTTTTACACCGGCATTAAAAGTATGCTGTATTACCTTTCCGGTTTTGATGCTTTTCAGCTTTGTCCGGACAAAAGCACCCCCTTTGCCGGGTTTCACATGCTGAAATTCAACAATTGAAAAAAGCTCGTTATTATGGTCAATCACCATACCATTCCTGAAGTCTGCTGTAGTAGCCATTTTTTCTGATTTATTTGGGTTCAAAAATTTAGTGCAAAATATTACGGATCATTCGGGAATTTCGTTCTTCCCAAAACTTTTTTTGCCAGTGTACAAAGCAAATATAAGAAAATTTAGCAGTATCGAGTTGCATTTGTTCATTAAAGAAAGAAGAATCCAACTCTCATGATATTGAATGAGATGCATAGGATTACAAATCGTTTTTCTGAAATTTCTGATATCCTTTCATTATACCGCGGGTTGATTTATTGATGAATGAAAGTATCTCATCACGCTCGGGTGTTACCGGAAAGTCAGCTTCTATCAGCGATACAGCCTGACTTACATTATATCTTTTCAGGTAAATAATCCTGTAAATATCCTGTATGGCATTGATCTGTTCATTTGAATAACCTCTTCTTCTTAAACCAATTGAATTAACACCCACGTAGGATAGGGGTTCTCGGGCAGCTTTCACAAAGGGCGGCACATCTTTTCTCACCAGTGCGCCTCCTGAAACGTATGTGTGACTTCCGATCTTTACAAACTGCTGAACTGCTGCAAGGCCATTAACAATTGCCCAGTCATCAATTTCGATATGACCTGCAAGCGTCGCGCAATTGGCAAGGATCACATGGTCGCCGATAACACAATCGTGAGCAATATGGGCATAGGCCATGATAAGACAATTATTACCGACAATCGTCTTATTATTGGCTTTGGTTCCCCGGTTAATTGTCGCAAATTCCCTGATAGTTGTATTATCGCCTATCTTTACAACGGTTTCCTCACCATCGTATTTTAGATCCTGAGGGATGGCAGAAATAACAGCGCCCGGGAATATCCGGCAATTTTTACCAATGCGTGCACCTTCCATAATGGTAACATTGGATCCTATCCAGGTACCCTCCTCAATTACAACGTTTTTCTCGATATTAACAAAAGGTTCAATAACTACATTGCTTGCTAATTTAGCTTGTGGGTGAACGTATGCTAATGGCTGGTTCATTATGTTTCCTCTTTAAAAAATGTTCGATTTAATTTCCTTCCTTTTTCCTGATAGAAGCCATCATTTGGGCTTCCATTACTACTTTCTCCCCAACAAATGCCTTTCCTTTCATGTGTGCAATACCTCTTCTGATAGGACTTATCAGACTGAGGTTAAAAATTATTGTATCTCCTGGGACTACCTTTTTTCTAAACTTTACATTCTCTATTTTCAGAAAATAGGTTGTGTAATTCTGCGGATCCGGAAGGGTGCTTAAAACAAGTACACCTCCGCACTGAGCCATGGCCTCTATCTGGATAACACCCGGCATAACCGGTTCGTCAGGAAAATGCCCTACAAAAAAACTTTCATTCATTGTTACATTTTTCAAGCCAACAATATGCTTTTCGTCCATTTCCAAAATTTTGTCCACAAAAAGAAACGGGGGTCTGTGTGGTAAGAGTTTTTTAATATCATTGATATCCAAAAGCGGGTTTTTGCCCGGATCGTACTTATAAGAATCCTTCATTTTATTTGTATGCTTAATATGTTCCTTTATTTTCTTGGCAAACATCACATTAGAATAATGACCGGGGCGTTTGGCAAAAATCTTTCCTTTGATTGGTTTACCCAGGAGAGCCAAATCACCAAGCAGGTCCAATAATTTATGCCTTGCAGGTTCATTGGAGAATTGCAGTTTAAGATTGTTTAAAATTCCCTCTTGTAAAACTTTGACCCTGGGCTTATTAAAAAGTTTGGCCAACCTGTCGAGTTCTTCCTGCGAAACCAAACGATTCACAAAAACTATAGCATTGTTAAGATCCCCTCCCTTAATCAGGTTATTATTCAAAAGATATTCCAGTTCATGCAGGAAAACGAATGTGCGACATCTGCTTACTTCTTCTATAAATTCAGATATATCTTTCAAAGCTGCATTTTGAACACCCAAAACCCTGGTTTCATAGTCAATCATAACTTCGGCAGAGAATCTGTCATTGGGTTCTGCCATGATTTCCACTTTATTTTCTTTATTAACAAAAGAAACATCCGAACTGATCTCGATGTATTCCCTTTCGGCATCCTGTTCTGCAATGCCTGCTTCGAGCAATGCTTCAACAAAACACTTTGAGCTTCCGTCTTTAATTGGTGTTTCAGCCTGATTGAGCTCTATGATGATGTTATCAATACCTATACCTGAAACTGCCGCGAGAACATGTTCAGTAGTAACTACTTCTACACCGTTGTATGCAAGTGAAGTACCCCTGGAAGTATCCACAACAAAATCAACATCAGCCTTGATTTCAGGTTGATTCTTTAAATCAATACGTTTAAATGCGTATCCTTTGTTTACAGGAGCTGGTTTAAAAGTTAATGTAACTTCTTTTCCACTGTGAAGCCCAATACCCGAGACCGAAACTGCCTTCTTTATCGTCTTTTGCTTATCCGACATCATTAGCCGACAAAGTTAAAATTATTTAACAAAATCCCTGCAAAAGTATGAAAAAATGAAATGATTATTTTACCAGCGTTAAACCAATGTATCACCACTTATTAGCCTCTAATTCCTTTTTAATCTCATCAATTTGTTTAACGATCTTATCAAGATTTCTGAAGTGTACGTATGATTTGCGATATTCATTGATTTTAAAGGCTGGTGAGCCGAGCACAATACTTCCTTTTTTCAAAATACTGGAAGAAATACCTGACTGTGCACCTATCTTTACTTCATCGGCAATTTTTAAATGACCTGTAATACCTACCTGACCACCTATCATACAGTTTTTACCAATTTTAGTTGATCCCGAAACACCTGCCTGGGAGGCAATAACCGTATTCTCTCCAATTTCAACATTATGGGCAATCTGTATCAGGTTATCAAGCTTTACACCTTTGCAGATGATGGTTGATCCCATTGTAGCCCTGTCTATTGTAGTATTAGCCCCAATTTCCACATTATCCTCGATTACAACATTTCCAATCTGGGCAATCTTTTTATAGTTTTTGTCATTCTGGGGCGCAAAACCAAAGCCATCACTTCCTAACACAACTCCTGCATGAATGGTGCAGTTTTTTCCTATACAGGTTTGGTCATAGATTTTTACACCTGCAAATATGATGGTATTATCACCAATTACGGAATGGTCAGCGATTATGGTACCCGGGTAGATTTTAACATTATCACCTATATGAACCTGCTCTCCAATGGATACAAAATCACCTATGTAAACATCTTTTCCAATTTTTGTCGTACCGGATAAACAGGCTTGATTTGAAATACCTGTTTTTCCAAGCTTAATTTTGTTATATTCTTCAAGTATTTTGGCGAGCCCAGAATAAGCATCTTCAACCCGGATCAGGGTGGGTTTTACCGGTTTCTCGAGCTGCAAGTCTTTGCTTACAATAACAATCGAAGCTCTGGTAGAATAAACGTAGTTGTAGTATTTTGGATTCGCCAGAAATGAAAGGGAACCTTCTTTTGCTTCTTCAATTTTCGATACTGTGTTTACATATACATCGGGATTTCCTTCTATGCTTCCATTCAGAATATGAGCTATTTCTTTTGCCGTAAATTTCATTCAAATAGAGGTTTAGCGATTAAAAATACTCCTTGATACAATGGTGCAAGATACAAAAACATTTTTTATTTTGTAAGACTGTAATAAACGTCTTTGGGATAGCAGAGAAAATATTTGACAACCGGATTCGATAAAACAGAGATATTCAACTGATCGGAAGCCTTACTGATATCAAGTATCTTTCCATCCTTGTATTTAATCTTAATGCTTCCGCTATTGGGGTCAAAGGTATAATTTGATGTGGTATCCTCATAAACGAAGTAATTAAGTTCTTTTTTTCCTAAATTAAATCTCTCTTTGGTTTTCTTTTTGATTTTCTCGATGTATTCTTCGTCAAATGGTTCACTACCGATCTCTATTTTAGGCAACTTCCTATTTACTAATTTTTGACTTAAAAGCGATAATACCGGATCGGAATGCGAAGCCCATTCCTTTATTGAAGTGAAAACATCAAAGTCATCAAGTTTTGAGAACTGATCAAGTAAAGTAGTATCCGCATCAAAATTTTTTCTTTCAAAATCATTTTCAAGAAAGAGTTTAAATGGCGGAGTTGCAAAAAGGTCTTCTTTGATTCTACATAAATATTTGGCACGGGTAAGTATTTTTCTCAAAAGATATTCGGCAGCAATTACTGTTTTATGCAAATAAACCTGCCAGTACATTAATCGTCGCGCAATAACGAACTTCTCGATGGAATAAATACCTTTGGCCTCAACAACCAGTTCATCATCAACAACATCAAGCATTTTTATAATACGGTCGGCATTAATAATTCCCTCCGATACGCCCGTATAAAAACTGTCCCTTTTCAGGTAATCGAGCCGGTCAGTATCAAGCTGGCTATTAATAAGTTGATGTAACACCTTACGTGGCCAGGTATTGTTGAAAATTTTGATGGCTGTGTCAAATTTACCTTCAAACTCCTCATTCAGACAACGGATAAAAAGCATTGAAAGCTCTTCATGATTTATTTTTGATACGATGGAATGTTCAAGCGTGTGTGAATATGGACCATGACCGATATCATGCAATAAAATGGCAATGAGAGCTGCTTCTGCTTCCTTGTCGCTGATATCAATATTTTTTGCACGTAAAACCTGAATGGCTTCGTTCATCAAAAACATAGCGCCCATACTATGATGAAACCTGGTATGCAAAGCTCCGGGATATATCAAATGAGTTAGGCCAAGTTGTTTGATCCTTCTTAAGCGCTGAAATTTAGGATGCTCAATAACATCAAAAACCAATTGGTTAGGGATGGTAATAAAACCGTAAACGGGATCGTTGAAAATCTTTCTTTTATTTGAAAACATTGCGCTTATCTATGTCAAAAATTGTTGTTATCTTTATTAATCCGTACAATAAAAACCTAAAAAAAACATTTTCAATTATACGATTTTTTTTAGAATATTTCTAAATATCATCTTTTCAAAACACAAAAGTATGGAAAAAGCAAAGATTTTATGGGCAGACGATGAAATAGACCTTCTGAAACCGCATATCATTTTTCTGGAACAAAAGGGATACGATGTCCACATTACCAATAACGGAGACGAAGCACTTGACATGATTAAAAAATATCCATACGACATTGTATTTCTTGATGAACATATGCCGGGATTGTCAGGAATAGAAACCCTCGAAGAAATCAAGCAAACGCACCCTAACCTGCCGGTAGTTATGATCACAAAAAGCGAAGAAGAATCCATAATGGAAGATGCAATTGGCTCCAATATTTCTGATTATCTTATCAAGCCGGTTAAGCCTAACCAGATACTTCTTGCCCTGAAAAAAAACCTCGAAAACAAAAAACTTGTCAGCGAAAAAGCCACCCATTCATACCAACAGGAATTCAGAAATATAGGAATGGATATTATGAATCCGCTCGATTATCATCAATGGACTGAAGTATATAGAAAGCTCACCCGTTATGAAATCGAACTGGAAAAATCAAAAGATGAAAGTATGCTTGAAGTGCTGAAGATGCAAAAGGAGGAAGCCAACCAGGTTTTTACAAAGTTTTATGAGAGCCGCTATCCCGACTGGATCAACAGCAATGCAGATGAGAAACCCATGCTTTCGCATACGCTGGTTCGCGACAAGATATTTCCTGTTTTTGAAGGTAGTTCGGCCCCTTTCTTTCTCATCATAATTGATAACCTGAGATATGATCAGTGGAAAATGATCCAACCCCTTATTGAGGAATACTTCAGAATTGAAAAAGATGAGATATATTACAGCATCATTCCCTCAACAACACAATATGCACGAAATTCATTATTTGCCGGACTGATGCCACACCAGATCGAAAAAAGATATCCCAACTACTGGATCAATGAATGGGAAAAAGGCACCAAAAACCAATTCGAAGGTGAACTGTTTGGAGAACAGCTAAAGCGTTTCGGAAAAGACATCAAATATTCATACAATAAAATATTGAATCTTTCAGCCGGGCGCAAACTGGTTGAATCCCTGCCTAATCTCATGCTTAATCCGGTAAACATTGTTGTTTACAATTTCGTTGACATGCTTTCGCACGCCCGTACCGAAATGGAGATCATCAGGGAGCTGGCCGAAGACGAAGCGGCTTACCGTTCTCTAATGCTGTCATGGTTTGAGCATTCATCTTTGTTGGATATCATCAAATATCTTTCAGAAAAGAAATCAAACATTGTACTCACAACCGATCATGGATCCGTTAAGGTTAACAATGCATTAAAAATAATTGGCGACAAGGAAACCAATACAAATCTGCGGTATAAATTCGGAAAGAGCCTGAACTATAATAAAAAAGATGTATTTGAGATTAAAAATCCTGCTGATATTCAATTACCAAGGCCAAATGTAAGCACATCATATGTTTTCAGCAGGAAAAACGATTTCTTTGCTTATCCCAACAATTACAACTATTACGTAAAATATTACAAAAATACTTTTCAGCACGGTGGAATTTCGCTTGAGGAAATCCTTGTACCTGTCATTACATTAAGTGCACGATAAGATGAGATATTCCTTTAAGTCATCATCCGTAAATGATCTGAAAAACATTGCTAAAAAGATCATTCAGCATTTTCCTGATGAACGTGTTTTTGCACTATACGGAAGCATGGGAGCAGGCAAAACAACATTTATCCAGTCTCTTTGCAGCTATCTTAAAGTAACTGATGAAGTTACAAGCCCGACCTTCTCAATTATCAATGAATATATAACAACACAAAACAAGCCTGTATTTCATTTTGATTTCTACCGGATAAAAAAGCTGGATGAAGTATTTGATATTGGCTATGAAGAATATATATACAGCGGTGACTATTGCTTTATAGAATGGCCGGAGATCATTCAGGAACTTTTACCTGAAAAATTCGTATACATTAAAATTAAAGAAACCGGTGAGGATGGTAGCAGGGAAATTATTTGCTATCAGGAGAATATAAATCAGAAATAAATATATTTTTGTTTTAATTGTTTGTTTATGAATCTTTCAGGATCAGAAAAATTAATGCCTCAGGAAGAAATGCTTGAGGTCTCAATTTCGAAGGAAAATCTCACAATTGGCCTGCCCAGGGAAACCGATTCGCTTGAAAACAGGATATCATTGGTACCAAATGCCGTTGCCCAGCTTGTACAAAACGGACATAAAGTAATTGTGGAAGAAAATGCAGGCAATGCTGCACATTTTACAAATCAGGAATATGGTGAGGCCGGAGCTGATATGGTAAAAACACCGGAAGAGGTTTACAAGGCCGATATAATACTGAAAGTTGCACCTCTCACAAACCGCGAAATCCAGTTCCTTAAAAAAGGGCAAACCATCATATCTTCATTGCAGTTAACCAGCCAGCCTAAAAATTATTTTAAGAGCCTGATACAGAAAAAAGCAACAGCCATCGCTTTTGAATATATCAAAGATAAATCAGGTGCTTTTCCCGTTTTACAGTCTATGAGCGAGGTTGTCGGGAAAGCAGCAATATTTATCGCAGCGGAATATCTTTCAGACCCCGGGTACGGAAAAGGAAATATGTTTGGAGGTTTGCCGGGAGTTACACCAACTGAGGTTGTAATTATCGGCGCCGGCACAGTTGGCGAGAATGCTGCAAAGGCAGCTCTTTGTACCGGAGCAAACGTTAAAGTGTTCGATAATAATATATACAAGCTTCGCAGGCTTGTTGCCAATGTCGGCCAATCCGTTTTTACCTGCATAATCCAGCCCAAAGTGCTTGAGAAAGTCTTGAAAACAGCAGATGTTGTTATCGGTGCGGTTTATTCGAAAGATGGCATTACACAATGTATCATTTCCGAAGAAATGATCATGCAAATGAAATATGGCAGCATCATTATAGATGTCAGCATTGATCAGGGAGGATGTTTTGAAACATCAAACCTCACCACACATAAAAATCCTGTTTTCAGGCAGTATAATGTAACACATTATTGTGTTCCCAATATCGCATCAAGATACCCGCATACGGCATCTTATGCATTGAGTAATTTCTTTACCCCGGTAGTGATGAAAATTGGAGATGAAGGGGGAGTAAAAAACTTACTCAGAACAGATTACGGAATTAGCCAGGGAACATATATGTATAGCGGAATTTTAACAAATAAACGAATTGGTGAGATGTATGATTTGCCATCACAAAACATAGAATTGTTGATGGCTGCCTTTGATTAGTGATATGCCTCCCTACAATTTCTTATTAGATTTGCATGGCATGAAATCATATACCACTAAAAAGAAAAATCATCCATCAATTATTTTCAGTAAAAGCATTGAAGAATTTGAGGTTGCTCTTAAAAAACTTGCTAAAAACAGAAGCAGCATTTTTATACTAACCGATGAAAATACCGTAAAACATTGTTTTCCGGTGATTAAAGATTTGCTTAATAATACCACAAAGAATTGCTTGATCACCATCAGGAGCAGAGAAGAATACAAAAGCATGCAAACTGCCGAAGCAATTTATCAAAGACTGATGCAATCCGGAGCTGACAGAAAATCGCTTCTGATCAATCTGGGTGGTGGCATTGTAACCGATATGGGTGGTTTTGTGGCATCAACATTTAAAAGGGGTATTGATTTCATCCATATTCCAACATCTTTACTGGCAATGGTTGATGCTTCTATTGGAGGTAAAACCGCTATAAATATCAAAGGAATTAAAAACCAGGTCGGTACTTTCAGCCAACCCAATGCAATATTAATTTCATCTGAATTTCTCAAAACATTACCACAAAAAGAAATACTTAGCGGTTTTGCTGAGATGATAAAACATGGCCTGATTGCAGAAGCTGATCACTGGAACGAATTGAAAAGATTAAAAGTTGATGATCGCGATATTGACTGGTTGAAAATGATCAAAACCTCAGTAAAGATCAAACAAAAAATTATACAAAAAGACCCATATGACCTGTCTGAACGCAAACTATTAAATTTCGGCCATACCATAGGTCATGCAATCGAGGCATTCAAAAAAGGTTCGGTTTCACATGGAAAAGCCATTGCGGCGGGAATGATTTGTGCGGCCTATATTTCGTTACTTAATAAAATGCTTGAACAAAAAGCTGTGAACGAAATTACTGAGACAATTTTATCATTTTTTCCAAAATTAAAGATTGACAGAACAAACTTCCATGATATATTAGAATTTATTCAGCATGATAAAAAATCAGAGGATAAAAAACAAAAGTTTGTGTTACTCAACAAAATTGGAAAAGCAACTTTCGATCATTACATACCTGACAGTCAAATCATTCAGTCGCTTGAATATTATATACATTATTAGTTTACTATGGATCATGTTATCAAAATAATTCCCCCTTTAACTCCGTCACATTTTACTATCGAATTGCCACAATCAAAGAGTATCGTCAACAGGCTACTGATTCTGAATTATCTCTCCGGTAACAAAATTCATTTCGATTTGATTGATCCCTGCGATGATATTCAATTGCTAATGCGGACACTTGCTAACATTAATTATGCTGTTAGCCACAACACTCCTATGGTACTTCATGCAAAGAATACAGGAACTGTAGCACGTTTTTTAACGACATTACTATCAATAATTCCTGGCAAATTTTTTCTCACAGGAAACAACAGGATGAAGGAACGCCCGATAAAACCATTGGTTGATGCGATGATAAAAATGGGTGCTGATATTTCATTTGCTGATCGAAATAACAAACTGCCCCTACTGATAAATGGTAAGAAATTAGCAGCAAAAGAAATTCAAATTGATGCAACCCTAAGCAGTCAGTTTATCACTGCGCTTTTACTGATCGCCCCTTTTCTTCCCAGTGGTTTGAAAATAAAGGTATTGTCTGAAAATCAGGATAATCCTTATACCCTTATGACTATTGACCTGCTCAGATATTTCAGCATAAAAGCAGAAATTAATAAAAATGATATCTTGGTTGAAAAAGGAAACATCAAGGAAAGGTATATTAAAATTGAAACAGATTGGTCGGCAGCAGCCTTCTGGTATGAAATTGCAGCATTGCAAAAAAATGCAAATTTTCGGCTTTCAAACCTAAGCAAGGAAAGCCTGCAGGGGGATTCTGTTTTACCATTGATCTACAAGAGTTTTGGTGTTGAAACGGATTTTCAGAAAGAAGGGATCATTCTCAGAAATACGGGAAACAAAACCGATCATTTTGAAACTGACCTTACAAAAAATCCCGACCTGGCTTTACCAATTATTGCTACCTGTGCAGGACTGAATATTTCATGCAAATTCTTATACCCGGAAAGTTTAAGACATAAGGAATCAGACCGATTGCATGCTGTGACAGATATTTTAAGCGCTGCCGGGAAAGTGATTAAAACTTCAAATGATTGCTTTAGTATGGAAAAAGGTATATTAATAATGAGACGTCCAGTTAAAACCTATCAAGACCATCGCATTGCCATGTCGTTTGCTCCACTTTCAATCATTACAGGCAGTATTGAAATTGAGAAACCGGAAGTGGTAACGAAATCTTATCCCCTGTTTTGGGATAACTTGAAAAAAGCAGGATTTGAAATCATCAGATAATTATACCTACTTTTGCGTTTCAATTGAACATAAATTATGACCGTTGATATTTTTATTCCATGCTTTATTGATCAGATCTATCCCGAAACAGGGTTCAACATGATAAAGATCCTTAAAAAATGCGGGCTTGAAATACATTATAATGATAAACAAACCTGTTGTGGTCAGCTTGCATTTAACAGCGGATTCTGGGATGAAGCCAAATCTATTGGAGAAAAATTCATCAGGGACTTTCCCCACGACCGCCCTGTTGTTGGGCCATCGGCTTCATGTGTCGGGTATGTAAGAAATTATTTCCACAAACTTTTTCATAATTCTTCTTTACATAATGAATACCGCCAATTAACAAGAAACATCTATGAATTTTCTGATTTTCTGGTTAATGTTGTAAAAATCACTGATTTTGGCGCCAGGTTTAGTGCCAAAGTTACTTACCATGATTCCTGTGCGGCATTGCGGGAATATGGTATCAAAGATGAACCACGCATCTTGCTCAAAAATGTAAAGGGGATGGAGCTGATTGAAATGGAGGACACAGATGTTTGCTGCGGATTCGGCGGTACATTCTCCGTAAAACATGAAGCTGTTTCAACGGCAATGGCCGAACAAAAAGTAGAAAATGCTCTGAAAACCGGAGCTGAATATATTGTCTCAACCGATTCTTCCTGCCTGATACATCAGGATGGATATATTCAAAAACATAAGCTTCCGATCAAAGTTATTAGCCTGGTTGATGTGCTGGCTGCAGGATGGGAAAACGATAACAAATAACCGGCCTTCTGTGCTAAAACTCCTATTAGATTATCAGTTTAGCATCCAAAAAGAAAAATTTATTAACTTGCGCACCATATTAACCAAAATCAACTATGTATGAGGAGGAAACTTACTATTTTATTGGTTTGCCCGGCCCTTTTCATTTCCCTGTCTGCATACAGCGGAGGGTATCAGGTCAGGCTGCAAGGGCAAAAGCAAACCGGAATTGCGCTCATAGGAACGCCTTTCGCCTATGACGCAAGCAGTATTTTTTATAATCCGGGTGCACTCGCCATGATCAAGCAAAAATACAATTTCAGTGGCGGAGTCAGTACAATTTTTTCAAACCATGTATTCAGGAAAGAAAGCACTGATTATGAAGCCAGAACAGACAACCCCATGGGTACGCCATTCTATTTCTACGGATCGACGAAAATAACAGATAATCTCTCGGTTGGGTTTGGAGTTTATACTCCTTTTGGCAGCTCGGCAAAATGGGATAACGACTGGGCAGGCAAATACCTGATCAGGAATATTTCTTTGATGGCGATATTCTACCAGCCAACCCTTTCGTATAAAGTCTCTGAATGGTTAAGCGTTGGTGCAGGATTTATCTATGCAACAGGAAACGTTAAGCTTGAAAAAGCTTTACCTTATAATGACGCTCCCGCAGAGCTCGAAGGATCTACTGGTAGCATTGGCTATAACGCCGGAGTATATTTAAAACCATTTAACGGATTAAGTCTGGGTGTTAGTTACCGCTCTGAAATTAAAATGGAAGTTGAAGACGGTGAAGCCAATTTTGATGTACCTGAATCATTAGAATCAATTATCCCCAGGAAAAACAAATTTGACGCTACTCTGCCTATGCCGGCTAACCTCGACTTCGGGATATCTTATGACGTAAATGACAAACTCACCCTTGCCGTTGAGGTAAACTGGGTAATGTGGGACATTTATGATACCCTGAGCTTTAAATTCGAAAAAGCAGGCGATTTGCTTAATTCCGACAATCCACGGCTTTATAAGGATAGCTGGATTACACGTGTAGGAGGCCAGTATAAACTGAACGATAAAATTGTTCTGAGGGCCGGCGCCTACTACGATCCCTCACCCACCAATAAGAACTATTTCAATCCTGAAACAGTAAGCTTAAATACCATTGCATGGACACTGGGTATGACAGTTACCCCGGTTAAAAACCTGGATATTGATCTTTCGTACTTACAGTTGCATGGAGAAGAGTCAGAAAAATCTTACGAACCTGCAAACTTTTCAGGTATTTATAAAACCATCACGATCATCCCGGGAATAGGTGTTAGTTACAGTTTTTAATCTTAAAAATCTCAAGCTATGAAATACAAAGGAATAATATATATAATCATATTTGCGCTTTTATTCTCATGTAAGCCGGATATTACCGATGAATTTAAAGCTTCAAAAGGTACTGCCGATTTTTCAAGGTACCTGTCTTTTGGCAACTCATTAACAGCGGGGTTTGCTGATGGCGCTTTGTCCCGGATTGGGCAGCAAAACTCCTATCCGGGCATAATTGCAAAGCAACTGAAACATGTCGGTTTTGAAGGAGAATTTAAACAACCCTTAATGCCAACAGATAACGGTGTTGGCGTTTCGGTACAAGGGCTCGATCTGATATTCAGCACCAAGATGATATTGGGCTATGCAACCGATTGCCTTGGAGTAACTTCTCTGGCTCCGGTTCTCGCCAATCCCGATGCAACACAACAGGAACTTATGAATCGCTTAATGACGTCCGTTAGTAATCAGGGTCCATTTAATAACATTGCTGTTCCGGGTATGAAATCCTGGGAAGCATTCAATCAATTCCTGAATTTGAATCCTTATTTTACAAGGTTTAAATCAGAAGGTTCTGCTATTTTGCTGGATGAAATTCCAAAGATCAATCCCACATTTTTTACGCTTTGGTTGGGAGCAAATGATGTATTAATGTATGCTACTTCCGGTGGCACAAGCCAGATGGACCAAATTACCAACTATCAGGTTTTTGCAGCCGCAATGGATACGGTTGTAAACGCGCTTACGGAAAATGGAGCCAGAGGGGCTATTGCAAATATTCCCCACATAACATCCATACCTTTTTTCACAACAGTACCTTACAATGCAATTGTACTTAACCAGGAACAAGCAGATCAGCTCAATCAGGGATATCTGCAATACAACGGATTAATGGAGCAACTCGGACTGGAATACAGGATCAATTTCCAGGCAGGAGCTAACGCTCTTGTTGTTATGGATACTTCAATGCATTTACCGGAACAATATAAAGATTATCAGTTCCGGCAGATCAAACCAACGGAACTGGTATTGTTATCCATACCCCAGGATTCATTAAAATGCGCAGGCTGGGGAACACAAAAACCTGTACCCGAACATTATACATTGTTTGACTATCAGATCACCCCCATTACAGAGGCAATCAATCAATATAATACAAAGATTGCCGGGTTTACAACCACTCATGATGTAGCCCTGGTGGATATGAATTCTCATCTGAACAATCTGCAATCAGGATTGGTTTTTGATGGGGAAACATTCACCACGAAATTCATTCTCGGTGGTGCATTCTCCACGGACGGAATTCATCTGAACCCACGCGGTTATGCAATTGTGGCTAACTATTTCATTGATGCGATCAATGATACATTCAATGCGAATATACCAAAAGCGATTATCAATGAATATGACGGATTGATTTTCCCGAATTAATTCATTGATGTAGGGTGATCCTGATTTATGTCAGGAGTACGTTGTATTGGAATAATCTACAACAAATTTTAAGAAAATCATAATATAAAGTAAGTGAGGCTGTCTCAAAAGTTTAAAATTGGTGATTTAAAACCAGAAACTACTTTGTGCCTTCTTTGTGATCCTTTGTGGTTCAACACATTAAGAATAACCACTAAGACAACTAAGGATTACACAAAGTTCCACAAAGACTTTTAAGACAGCTTCGATTTAGGGAGGTATATGAAAATCGTTTTTGCAACAAACAACAAACATAAATTAGAAGAAATCCGGCATCTGGCCGGAAACAATATTAAAATCGTAAGCCTGAAAGAAATTGCATGCTATGACGACATTCCGGAAACAGGCATTACACTGGAAGAAAACGCACTGCAAAAAGCTAACTTTGTATACAGCAGGTATAACATGAATTGCTTTGCCGACGATACAGGTCTCGAAATTGAAGCCCTGGATAACCGTCCCGGTGTTTATTCAGCGAGATATGCCGGTCATGAGCAGAATTTTTTGAAAAACATAAATAAGGTACTCGAAGAAATGAAAGATCAATCAAACCGCAAAGCCCGATTCAGAACAGTCATCGCCCTGATTCTTGATCATAATAAATATTACTTCGAAGGAATTGTAAACGGAAAGATCATTATGGAGAAAAAAGGCAAGCAAGGTTTTGGGTATGACCCGATATTTCTGCCTGAGGGATATGATCAGACTTTTGCCGAAATGAGCCTGGATGAGAAAAACAAGATCAGCCATCGGGCGAGGGCGACGAGGAAGTTGATCGCGTTTTTAAAAAGTGTATTTAAGTAATCCATGATATAAGTTTGTTGATCAAAGTACTCATGTAATGGCTGTTACAGGTTGTAAGTTACTTAAAGAAAACTTACTTTGGTTGTAATAACAGTTCATTAACTGCTTTGACATTATTGTTTCTGATGCTTTATTTTATTTCAAGATAATGCAGAAGATCATTCCTTATTTTCCAATGAAATACCCATTCTCCTGGCTCTTTCTTTCCAACGTTCACGTGCAGTTTTTTGAAGATCTTCTATATTGTCCATTTCATCAACAATTTCAATCCCCAATATGGTTTCGATTACGTCTTCGAGGGTGACAATACCTGCAGTACCGCCATATTCATCAACAACAAGCGCAATATGTTCATTCTGATCAAAAAGCAAGGAATACAACTTGGGTATATTTAACCCGGAATACACAACAGGAATTTTTCTTTGCAACATTTTAAGCGGCCGTGGCCCATGTCCGTTGATGATCTCTATCAACAATTCATCCTTCAAAACATAACCGCTTATATTATCAATAGAATCTTCATAAATAATGATCCTTGAAAACCTGATCTCGGGATTTTCCTTGTAAAACGCCTCAATTGTCATATTCTCATAAGCCCCGAAAACAACCGTTCTGGGCGTCATAATGTCCTTGGCGCTGATCTTGTCGAAGCGGGCAATATTCTGAATAATTTTTGATTCTCCATCCCTGAATACGCCCTCTTTTGCACCGGCTTCGGCCATTGCCAGGAATTCTGAGCGGCTTAATACACTTTTCTTTTTCCCCCTGTTCAGAAACCTGGTTATCAACTGACTGATAATAACAAACGGATAAAGTATAAAAAGCAAAACCCGAACCGAAAAAACCATAAAGGGTGTTAAGTTTTTCCAGTAATTAGCCCCGATCGTTTTGGGTATAATCTCCGAGAAGATCAAAATCAGAATAGTGAGCAAGGCAGAAGTAATTGCAAGATACTCGTTTCCCCAGACGACCTGAGCCTGAGCCCCGACACCGGCTGCACCTATTGTATGTGCGAAAGTGTTGAGCGTTAAAATGGCTGCCAGCGGTTTGTCAATGTTTTCCTTATATTTCTGAAGTCTGTATGCAAAAGATTTCTTCTGGTGAAGCTTCAGGGTAATAAATGATGGTGTTGCGCTTAAAATCACTGCCTCAAGTATGGAACATAAAAACGAAACAGCAATCGCGACGATCAGATATAAGATCAATAGTTCCATTCGGTTTAGCTATTTACCCGCTCTCGCCTCAGCAAAGGCGGGAATTATTGATTCTCCCGATTGTTATCGGTAGTCATTGGTCATTAAAATGAACCATTACTATTTCTATCATTAATATTCTGCACTTATTTCGAATCACTGAGAATAATCTGTAATCCATTGTCATCAGTACCCACGATCACAATTTTTGTATTGGATGATTCTGCCAATTTTATGGTAGCTTCTATTCCTTTTTCACGCAGAATATTATCTGTTATACTTGCACTAAGTATTTTGTTTGCCCTTGCTTTTCCTTCCGCATCAATTTTCTGGCGTTCAGCTTCCTGCGTGGCTTTTTCAAGCTTGAATTCGTATTCAAGTGCTTCCTGCTCCTGTCTCAGCTTGCTTTCAATTGCTGATTTGATGGTTGGGGGCAATGTAATTGACCGGATCAGAATTTGATTGAGTTGAACATATTTGTTGTCCAGTATCTTTTTGGTTTCCTGGAATATTTCGTTTTGAATCACATCTCGTTTTTCAGCATATAACTGGTCAGGAGTATAGCGACCAATTACTGTCCTGGCTGAAGAACGCAGGGCAGGAATGACTACTTCATTAAGGTAGTTTTCTCCGAGCCTTTGATGCAGAATACCCAGTTTACTCCAATAAGGCTGATACCATGCGGAAACATCTGTCTTAACTTCCAAACCATTGGAGGATAGAACATTCATTTCTTCTGCAATTTCCTGTTGACGCATGTTGTAAATATACATATC
>CAZTAW010000009.1:2050-30201 GCA_964611705.1 uncultured Bacteroidales bacterium | reverse complement strand
GGTCTTTTACAAAGGCTTTACCGTGAAACACATTTAAAAACGGTCTATCCAAGAATGCTGTCCGGCCCGGCGCTGGGGCAGTTTTTGCGCATGATCAGCATGATGAAAAAACCATACAGAATCCTGGAAGTTGGGACTTTTACCGGCTATTCGACCATTTGTCTTGCAGCAGGCCTGACTGAGAATGGAAAAATTCACACCATTGAAACCGAACATGAATTTCAGGATATATTTCTTAAATATTTCAGGGAGGCAAAGATTGAAGAAAAGGTTGAAATACATATTGGAAAAGCAGCAGAGATTATTCCAACTATCTATGAAAATTTTGATTTGATATTTTTGGATGCGGATAAGGAAAACTACCTGAAATATTATCAGTTGCTTTTACCCAAATTGCACGATGAAGGAGTTTTACTGGCCGATAATGTTTTGTGGAGCGGCAAAGTTCTGGATGAAAATCCTGATAAGGAAACAAAAGGCATCATCGCATTCAACGAATTCGTAAGAAGGGATAACCGGGTTGATAACGTGATGCTTTTCATCAGGGATGGTGTTACCATGATCAGAAAGAAATCCGAAAAACAAAAAAAAGAATTCTAATATCCGTAAGCTCTTCCATCCATTTTATCAATTTCAACCTTAAAGGGTTGAACATCTTTAACTGCAGGATCATTATACGTGAATTTGCGCTCAGAGTAATTGGCCATGATATGGTTGAGGGCTTCACGTTTGGCATCCAAATCGTAAATAAACTCAACTTTACCAAATACCAATACACTTTTGTATTTCATGCTCCAGCTACAGGCCACCTCCTCGTTCACATAATTTAGTTTATGATCAACTGAGAAAGAAATACAAACATTTGGGTTGTTCTTCAGAATATCAATTTTTCTGCCTTGCCTGGATGAATGCAAGTAGATGGTATCTTCGTGATAACCGAAATTCATTGGAATAACATAAGGATTGCCATCTTCATCAACCATAGCAAGATAACAAACATCACATTTTTTGATGATTTCTTCCAATTCGGGTTTAAAGCTTAGTTTTCTGTTCTTCATAGTTTAAAAAATTGAGTTTTGCAATCCAAAAATGTATTGTATCAGGCTAAGTATCAGGCTAAATAACAAAGCCCACCAAAATCCTTCCACACGAAATCCTTCGATGATATAACTTGTCAGGAGGATAATTAAAGCATTGATCACAAATAAAAAAAGTCCAAAAGTAAAAACTGTAAAAGGAATGGTTAAAAATACCATAATGGGTTTAACAAATGCGTTTAAAAAGGCCAGAATGATGGCCACAAAAACTGCTGTCCAGAAATTTCGGATGCTAACTCCCGGAAGCAACCATGCGGCAAGCATAACTGCCACCGCCGAAACAAGAAGCCTGATGATGATGTCCATTTTTATTGAAATTTTAGTTTGTGTAAAAATACTAAGAAAATTATACTCCTCCAAACTTCCCAAAGGATTAGGCTTGCTTTCACAAAACCGGATCAGCATTTTTTTCCGCAACTTTCTCATTTAATACAAATCCACATAATCAATAGCAAAAAGAAACCTGAAAACGAATTTGTTTTCTTCAGGCAGGTAAATTGTTCTTAAACCCATATCGAATGGGGCAATAAATCGAAGTAAATGCAAATCGGCGGTTAGGTCGAAACCCACTGAATTGTATGCTTTTTCCTGATTTGGGTTCTTCCCTAAAGCATAATCAAAAAACACACTTCCTTTAAGCCTTTTAATATATGCTATACTGATAATACTCATATCGGGATAGGCAAGGGGAAAAACATAATCAGTTTTGAAAGAATAGAGATATTTGTAATAAAGATTTGAAAATCCTCTTGGAATGCTGATATTGCTTGCAAATGAATATACTGATTCTTTTTGTGTTTCAAATGCCGTGTATATTCTGAATCCGTCGTGATGCATCAATCCGGGGAAGTACCAGCGGCCCTCAGCCGAAAAGCTGTAATCCCGGAAATCTGTTTCAAATGGAAGGTTAATAAATGAGAGATCAAGAATTTGTCCCCATTTGGGTTGCAAATCACGTACAGATGATTTCCGGTAGCGGTACAAATATATCCTGTATTCAAGGCTTGTAAAATCAGAGGGTCTTATTGAATTGTCTGCTTTTTTGTCTTCGTGCAAGAAGGTTTGCGAGGCTGTAATTCCGGGTTGAATACCGTAATAATAATGATTCCGTGTATACCTTAAAGGAACAGAAACTCCGGCTTTTAATATGGTCTCACGAAAACTGTAATCAATGGGATTGTCCATTGAATCGCGGGTTACACCTTTTCTTTTGCCATGTTCGGCGGTGAAATCAATTACGGGATACCATCCGTGATAGCTCATGTTAATCTTATACCTTCCTGTTTTTTCGTTGGGATCATACCGGTATGTTAGTGTGGTAAAGTTTGTACTGAGCTTGTTTTGTGAAAGAAGTGTAATGCCTGGTTTAACTTCTTCATCGTTAAGGTTAAAATAGACCGGTGCCCAACTATGGAAATCAAACAAGTGCAATATTTTACTGTATTTCTTAACATTGTGTTTTGTCTTGCGAATGATCTTTTCAGAAAGAACTGTTCTGTTCGAATCATTAATTTGTGCATAGGGAGTAAGATTTGTAACCTCTTTGTTATCAATAAACTTCCATTGCTCAGGCAATATTTTCTTGCTTGCAATCTGGTAGCCATTTGAAGTATAATCCGAATAGATCAATTTACGTTTGCTGGTTAAAATCCTTACATCACTTATGCCAAAATTTGTATTGCTTATCTTAAACAACTTATTGTCATTTATGGTAAAAGCATAAATATCATTCAGGCCTTTGTATGTCCCGATAAAATAAACAGTGTCATTGTAAATCAGTGGTTGTGAAATTTCCGTGAAACAAGCCGGTGTTAGATTTTTGAAAGTATTATTATTCGGATCATAAATGGTAATTCGTTTGCCATTATCTCCCAGCACAGTAAAAATGATTTTCTGGTCATTCAAACTCCATTTAGGTTTTTGAATGAAATCATTATTTGGGGGTTCAATTCTTTTAATTGGATTTCCATCCCGGGAGTTCAGGATAACGAGATAGTAATGGTTGGTTTTTGTAACTTCAACAGCGGCAATCTTATTTCCGGTATGAGAGAGTTCAGGTGCAAAATACCTTGTTTTTTTTGTCAGTTGTTTTACCTTCCGGGTTTTAATATCCATGATAAAAATATCGGAGAAGCTTCTGTTTCCCCAGCGGGCATCCGGTTTTCTTTCTGCCCAGCAAAGTTGGCCCTGAGAATAAGATAAGTTATCGTATTGAATATTCCCCGGCCGGTGAATAATTTCCTCCTTTCCAAACATATTAATAGAAACAATGCTGGTGATATCATGCAGTGAATTTTTTATTGCATAAACCATTTTATTCCTGCCTTGAACAGGAAATCGGTAACTGGTATAGTCCGGGCTTTTTTTTGAAATGATCTCTTGTTTTTGCTTTTCTCCGTTTCTGATTTGTTTGATCCATAACAGCTTGAGGTCACCAAGGGCTTTCCTGTAGTAATCCGTTTTGGTGTAGCCTGTTACTTTTCTGATCCCTTCCGAAAAGGGAACGATCATCCATGGCTTTTTTGCAACAATGTTCAGTGTTTGATTCCATAATTCATCGTTGTATTGTTTTCTTCCCATTGCAACCAGGTGATAGCCCAGAACATAATGATCGGGTACAAAATCTTTATACGAACCAAAAACAGCCTTATCATATGGGTATAATCCTTTTTGCGTAATCTGGGCCCGTAAAGGCATGGTAAATAATGGCATTCTTCCCCTTCCTGCATGGCTGTATTTTGTTTCAGCATAAACGGCATCTCCCTCAAGAAACCAGAAAGGAACATAAGAGCCAACCACGGCTGCCCATCCCTGTTGTCCGGTAAACCATGTCAGTATCCTGGTGAAATCTTGCTTTACTTTGCTTGTTTGCACCACATGCCTGTATTCATGTAACGCGAGTTGCTGGAACCAATCCTGGGGATATATATCTTGTGGAGGTGTGTTGAAGTATTCTATCCTCCGGGGTGCAATCCCAACGAAGCCGTTTGAGATCACAGAATTTGTTCGCAGAATCAATGTTATTTTGTCGGGGTGATGTTTAAGAGCTTGTGAATCAATGTAATAAACCGTATCAAGGATATTGGTGATATATTGTGCTGTTTCCTCAGCATAATCAGGAAAAACAATTTGAAAATGCGTTGTATTAATCTGATTCCATTTAACAGAAGCCGGATCCTGCCCACTTGAAAAATACTGTGCGTTTGTTACGGGTGATATTGTAAAAAATATCAGGAAAAGGAAGTATGCTAATATGACTAATCTGTTTGTTTTCATTTTATTTTCCGATCTTCTTTTCAAAATACTCCCACAAATTATCATTGGGAACCGGGGCAATTATTGTAATGGTTTCTTTCTTAACAGGATGCACAAATTCAACTTTCCGGGCGTGTAAATGGATAGAAGCATCTTTATTGGTTCTTGCAAAGCCGTATTTGACATCTCCTTTTATAGGACAACCGATAGCTGATAGCTGCACTCTGATTTGATGGTGTCTTCCGGTAATCAGGTTAACTTCTATAAGATAATAATCTTTACTTTCTCCGATCAGTTGATAGCTGAGTTCAGCTTTTAACGAACCTTTTCTTTCTTTTGGAACAACGTAAGATTTGTTTTGTTTTTGGTTTTTTAACAGGTAATTTGATAGTAGAGCTTCTGTTTTATCCGGTTTGTTTTTTACAATTGCCCAATAGGTTTTCCTGATTTCCCTTTTTTTGATCAGCTCATTCATACGGACCAGCGCTTTTGATGTCTTTGCGTAAACAACAACTCCACTTGCCGGTCTGTCTAAACGGTGAACAGTGCCAAGAAAAACATTTCCGGGTTTATTGTATCTTTCTTTTATATATTTTTTTACCTTGTCAAACAGGGGAATATTGCCGGTTTTATCGCCCTGAACGATTTCCGAAGGTTTTTTATTGATAACTATGATATGATTGTCTTCATAAAGGACATCTTTGGGAAGTATCTTTTTTGTTAATCCTGATAGATCATTCGTTGCCATATCATATTAGTACTGTTCTCTTTCGTTGGGGAAATTAACAGTTTTTACATCATTAATGTATGTTTGAACAGAACCGATAATTTCTTCCCTGAGATTGTGATACCTTCTTAAAAACCGGGGTGAGAATTTATGCGTAATTCCAAGCATATCGTGTAATACAAGTACCTGTCCGTCAACTTCGCTACCGGCGCCAATACCAATTGTTGGTATTTTTAGTTCCCGGGTAACTTTTGCACCCAGTTTTGCAGGGATTTTTTCAAGAACAAGGCCAAAACAACCGGCTTCTTCGAGCAGGTGAGCATCTTCAAGCAATTTTTCGGCTTCGTTTTTTTCAGTGGCTCTAACGATATAGGTTCCGAATTTATGTATGGATTGCGGTGTCAATCCCAGATGCCCCATAACGGGAATTCCTGCTGAGAGAATCCTGTCAACGGATTCGATAATTTCACGCCCTCCTTCCATTTTAACAGCATTGGCACCTGATTCTTTCATGATCTTAATGGCAGAATTAAGGGCTTCTTTTGAATTTCCCTGGTAAGTGCCGAAAGGAAGGTCAACTACAACAATTGCCCTGTTTACGGCCCGCATCACTGATGATGCATGATAAATCATTGCGTCAAGTGTAATGGGTAAGGTTGTTTTGTAGCCTGCCATAACGTTTGAGGCCGAATCACCAACCAGTACCATATCAATACCGGCATGGTCGAGAATTCCTGCAAAAGAATAATCATAAGCGGTTAATACCGCTATTTTTTCACCCTTCAGTTTCATTTCCTGCAAAACATGGGTGGTTACTTTCTTTACATCCTTAAACCTGGACATGATTATCTTGAATTAAATGTTTTTAATACCACAAACTTACATTATTTATGATAAGCTTGAAATTTTTTAACATTATTCGAATCTGTCTAAGGTGAATTCAAATCAGTTAACGGTAGGAAATGATAACAGAACTAATGATAAAAATGATATATTTGTGCCCTTATTTCTAAATTATGAAAAAGGCACTCTTTAAAATACTGCTTTTTGCTGCAATGGTACTGAGCTATTCATGCGACAATGATTTTGATATATTGTCAGAATATCAGGATGTTACAGTTGTGTATGGGTTATTGAATCAGGACAGTACGAATTATTTGAGGATCAACAAAGCTTTTCTGGGTAACGAAAGCGCATTGGTTATGGCCAAAATTGAGGATTCCAGTCTATATAAAAATATTGAGGTTACTCTTGAAGAATGGGAGTACTTTAATAATGATTCCAATCTTGTTAATACAATTCTACTCGATACGATAACACTTGATAATAAAGAACCCGGAATTTTTTACAATCCTTATCAGCTTGTTTATTATACGGATGAGGAACTTAATCCGGAATATGCTTATAAGCTCAAGATTAAGGTTAGCCCTGATAAGATGGTGAAGGCAACAACTTCGCTTATCCACGATTTTTATATGATACGCCCTATTGCATCCTTTGAATATATCAAATTTCTTAACAATGATAATATATACAATGATGTTGTATGGATGACACCGAAAAACGGAAAGCGTTATGATGTGAAAATTAAATTTACATACAAAGAAAAGAGCATTGGTCAGGACACTGTTTACCGTTATTTCGACTGGCTGGTTGGTACGCTGGTCACGGACAATACAGATGGGAACCAGGAGGTTGAATCAAGCTATAAACCTGCAAATTTCTATAATTTGTGTGAAAAGTATATTCCCTACGATGATGCATTAAAAGAACAGAATGTTTCTTACCGTCAACCCTATCGTGTTGATTTTATCATTTCAGTTGCTGATGAAGATTTTAATACATATATGGAAGTAAGTAACTCACAGGGAGGGCTTAATCAGACAACAGTTGAATATACAAATGTTGAAAATGGGCTTGGATTATTTGCATCCCGATATAAAAAAATAAGATCGAAAAAACTCGCCATTGAATCCTTAACAGAATTACAAAAGCTGAACCTGAAGTTTTAACAGCCCTTTATTGATATCCATGCAGATATGCATGATTAAAAATCTTTTAGCAAGGAAGTTCTGTCTTTTTGTCACATCTGTTAAATAATCTAAAATATGATGAAATAAGACCGTAATTACATATGTTATTTTGAAACCTGTATAAAGTATTGTAAGTTAGTGTTATGGCGAACGAGCCCGGGTGATTAAAATCATAAAAAGTGCAAGACCCGGCAAAAATTTTAAGTCAAGAGATTTAAAAATGGCATAATCATTGACAACCTCTTACCAAATCAATTTTTTGAAAATAAATAATAAAAAACTATAACAATATGGGAAAAGTAATAGGAATAGACCTTGGAACCACCAATTCATGTGTTGCAGTTATGGAAGGGAACGAACCTGTTGTAATTCCTAACAGCGAAGGAAGAAGAACAACCCCTTCTGTTGTTGCATTTACTGAAAACGGTGAAAGAAAAATAGGGGACCCTGCCAAACGCCAGGCCATAACCAACCCGACAAATACCATTTATTCAATTAAAAGATTTATGGGTGAAAATTATGACCAGGCTGCAAAAGAAATCAAAAGGGTTCCGTTTAATGTAGTTAAAAGTGATAATAATTTGCCGAGAGTTAAAATCGGAGAGAGGTTATATACACCGCAGGAGATCTCTGCCATGATCCTTCAGAAAATGAAAAAGACTGCAGAAGATTATCTTGGACAGACAGTTACGGATGCCGTAGTTACGGTTCCTGCATATTTTAGCGATTCACAGCGTCAGGCTACAAAAGAAGCCGGTGAGATCTCCGGTTTGAACGTAAGAAGAATTATCAACGAGCCGACTGCTGCATCATTAGCCTACGGTCTTGATAAAAAGCAAAGTGATCTGAAAATTGCAGTATTCGACCTGGGTGGCGGTACTTTTGATATCTCTATCCTCGAACTCGGTGATGGTGTTTTTGAAGTTAAGTCAACAAATGGTGATACACACCTTGGTGGTGACGACTTTGATCATGAGATTATCGAATGGCTGGTTGAAGAATTTAAAAAAGATAATGGTGTGGACCTGCACAGAGATCCAATGGCCATGCAGCGTTTGAAAGAAGCTGCCGAAAAAGCCAAGATCGAATTGTCAAGCGCATCCGAAACAGAAATCAACCTGCCCTATATTATGCCCGTTGACGGAATTCCAAAACACCTTGTTAAAAAACTTACAAGATCAAAATTTGAGCAGCTTACCGATGAATTGATCCAAAAAACAATTGAACCTTGTAAGCTTGCACTGAAAGATGCCGGTATTACAACATCCGATATCAATGAAGTAATACTTGTTGGCGGATCAACACGTATTCCGGCTATACAGAAAGTAGTTAAGGAATTCTTCGGAAAAGAACCTTCAAAAGGTGTTAATCCGGATGAGGTTGTAGCAATTGGTGCAGGTATTCAGGGTGGTGTTTTAACAGGGGAAGTTAAGGATGTATTGCTGCTTGATGTTACCCCTCTCTCATTGGGTATTGAAACTTTGGGTGGTGTAATGACAAAACTGATTGATGCCAATACAACCATCCCGACTAAAAAGTCAGAAACATTTTCAACCGCTGCCGATAACCAGACATCAGTTGAAATTCATATTCTGCAAGGTGAACGACCGATGGCTAATCAAAACAAGAGCATCGGAAGATTTCATCTTGACGGCATACCACCAGCCCCAAGAGGCGTGCCTCAGATTGAAGTAACCTTTGATATTGATGCAAATGGTATACTCAATGTTTCTGCAAAGGATAAAGCTACAGGCAAATCTCAGCAGATAAGGATTGAAGCTTCCTCCGGATTAAGCGAAGATGAGATCAAGAAAATGAAAGACGAGGCTGCAGCTAATGCAGAAACAGATAAAAAACAAAAAGCGGAAATTGATAAGCTGAACAGTGCAGATGCATTGATATTCCAGACAGAAAAACAACTAAAGGAATATGGTGACAAGATTCCGGCTGAAAAGAAACAGCCAATCGAAGATGCCCTGAAAGAGCTTAAAGAAGCACATCAGAAAAAGGACATTTCAGCAATTGATGCTGCCATGAATAAACTGAATACCAACTGGCAGGCTGCAAGCGAGGAAATGTATAAAGCTACGCAGGGACAGCAACAAGGCCAACAACAAGGACCACAACAGGGCCCTCAGGACCAGCAGCAAACTGGAGGAGGTTCCAGCCAGGGTGGTGATTCAAAGGGTGGAAATGATGATGAAGTCACTGATGTGGATTTCGAAGAAGTTGATGATAAGAAGTAAGAATGCAGTAGTCAGAATACAGAATAAGAACATAATTTGTTCCTGATAAGCCGCCTGGGAAACCGGGCGGCTTTTTTTGTGTTTGTAGTTATCAACAAAAAGTTGATGCCATTGGTTGATATTTTCTTAACAAAAAGTTAAGAATATTTTTGCATCATTTCAAGTGATTATTGTAAATTTTATGCTCGAAATCATTGTTTTACAAACTTAATCAGATTACCTATGAAAAAAAAATACAATTACTTGAAACTGGGAATGATAACTATTACTTTTATCAGTGCTGCCCTTAGCCTGAAGGCACAAAATATATGGTTCAACGAACTACATTACGATAATAACGGAGGTGATGTTGGTGAATTTGTAGAAGTTGTTCTTGAGAATCCTGGTTCATATACCCTCAGTGACTTTACAATTACACTCTATAACGGATCAATTGGTCAGACATACAATTCCGAAACTCTCGACAATTTTGCCATTGGAATCATATCCGGCAACTTTACCATTTATACATGGTATCCTTCAAGTATTCAAAACGGTTCACCCGACGGTATGGTAATTGATTATCAGGGTAGTGTGATTAGCGGGCAATTTTTAAGTTATGAAGGCACTTTTACTGCTACAAATGGTGTTGCCAATGGCATGACATCTGTTGATATCGGTGTTTCAGAGTCAGGAGGTACACAAGTTGGTGAATCATTGCAATTATCAGGAAATGGTACGCAATACCCGGATTTTATTTGGGAATGGCCGGCCGCAGAAACACCCGGACAATTAAACAACAACCAGAGTTTTTCAGGCCATGATCCGGAACCAACAAATTACCCCACTGATTTTGTTGCTTGTGCCACAGGTTTAACCATGGAGATTACATGGACTGATGCTGTTGGCGGTCAGCTTCCTTCCGCTTACCTTATTAAAGGAAGTACTTCACAAAACATTACTCCTCCCGTTGATGGTGTGCCAGAATCAGACGATTTTGACTTTTCGGATGGAGATGGTGCCATTAATGTTGCTTATGGGGAAGCAATAGCATACTTTTATGGTCTCGATTCCGAAACCGAATATTTTTTCGAGATATATCCCTATACCAATGCCGGAACCAATATTGATTACAAAAATGATGGCACTCCCCCTGCATCAAACGATACAACTGATTTTGCAATCGAAACTAAGGATTTTGAATCAGGTGACTTTGGCACATGGACTACATACTCTGTTGCCAGTGATAAAGACTGGCAAATCCAGGATTTTGGTGGTGCCCTGGGAACAACCTATTTCGCTGAAATAAATGGTTATCAGGAAAATGAGCTCAGTAATGACTGGCTTATTTCTCCTTCAATCAATTTCAATAATTATGTTGATGAAACCATGCTTTTCTGGACAAGATGGAGATATGGAAATACGGCAGATGAACTTACACTGAAATATTCAACTGATTATACAGGTGGGGATCCGACACAGGCTAACTGGACAGATTTAAGCTTTACCAAACCGGGAAGCGATCAAACCTGGGAAAACTCAGGTTTTGTTGATCTATCAGGTATAGTTAGTGAAGACGTTACTATAGCATTTCAATATCTGAGCAGCGGTTCACCCAGACGCTGGCGTGTGGATCAGATTGAGATAGCTGGTGTGGTTGCAGTTCCTGTTATCAATGTTACTTCTCCCCAAACAGGCGATAAATGGGAAATTGGCTCTACGCAAAACATCACCTGGAATGCCTCAAATACACAATCACTTGTTCGTATAGAACTTAGTACAAATGCTTCATCCGGTAATCCGACATGGGAAGAGCTGGTTGATGGAATTCAGGCTTCTCAGGGCAGTTGGACCTGGGATATTCCGGGTAACCAGGAAACAAGTTATGACTGCAGGATCAGGATTTCTGATTATTCAACCCGTGCAGTGGGTGAAAGTGGAATTTTCTGGCTGATTGAACCGGCTGTTGCTCCGGAAATTGTAATTACTGAAATTATGTACAATCCTCCCGAATCCGGAACCGATTCACTTGAGTTTATCGAATTATATAACAATGATGATGATACGGTTAATTTGGATGGGTATTACTTTGCCGACGGTTTAACATTTGAATTCGGCGATATTGATATGAATCCCGGTGATTATTTCTTATTAGCAAAAGATTCATCTGCAATGCGGAATACTTTTAACGTTTCTTCTTACCAATGGGAAAGTGGCGCTTTGAGTAATACTGGTGAACTAATCCAACTTGTAAATGAAGATGGTTTCTTTGTTGACAGTGTTCATTATGCTGACGCTTCCCCCTGGCCAACCGAGCCTGATGGTAACGGACCTTCGCTAACTTTCTGTACTCCTGACCTCGATAATGCTATTGCTGATAACTGGACATATTCAGTAGAGTTTGCAGCAATCAACCAGAATGGAGATACGATATTTGCAACACCTGGTTCTGGCTGCCTTATAGCACCAGTTGCAGATTTCGAAGCTGATGCAACAGCTATTAATGTTGGTGATGCAGTTACATTTACTGATCTTTCTTTAAATAATCCCAAAGAATGGTCATGGTCATTTGATGGTGGGGAGCCTTCATCTTCCAATGAACAACAACCTCCAATGATTTATTATAATTCAGAAGGTGAATTTAATGTAACTTTAGTTGTGTCGAATGATGCTGGTGAAGATACCGAAAACAAAGAACAATATATTAAAGTAGGTTATAAACCTGATGCTGGTTTTATAGCCAGCGATACAGCAATTGATGTTGGTGGCTACGTAGATTATACGGATCTTTCGGAAAATAATCCCGAAAGCTGGGAATGGTTGCTTGAAGGTGGTATACCCGACACTTCCACCGAGCAAAACCCATTAGGAGTACAATACAATACAATGGGTGTGTATGATGTAAGGCTTATTGCCACAAATATGTTCGGTTCGGATACCATGCTCATGGAAGACTACATTCAGGTCGGTCCTGTTAGCATTGACAAAAACAAGACTGAAAAAGTCAGCATTTACCCCAACCCGACACGGGGAACACTTGTCATTGTGGCCAATCATAAGGTCTACAGTGAAATTGTAGTTTACTCAGCAGTGGGTAAAATGGTTTATTCTTCTTCAATTAAAAACAATATAATGACATTACATCTTGACTTTTTGAATGAAGGTTTGTATTTTGTAAAAATAACCGGTGAAGGTGGCCTGATCAAAACCAACAGGCTTATCCTCGAAAAATAGAAATCATGACAACAACAACTTTTAAATAGATAAAAAACGTCTGCTGTTTTTCATATGGCAGACGTTTTTAATTTTTAAACCTAATTATCAAAACAAAAAAATCAGTGCGATGAAAACAATTTTGAATTTTCTGAAAAGTGTTTCTATGCTTTTGATCTTCTTTAATTTAACTGGCTATTCACAGAACCTTGTGCAAAATGGTGATCTTGAATTATGGGATGACCAAAACCATCCAACCGACTGGGATCTGGCAGAGAATATCACCCGGGGAACAGTACAGGTTCATGCCGGAACCTATTCAGCCATGCATACTTCTGCAGACAACACACAAAAGTTAAGGCAGGATGTGAGCGGTATCCAGGAAGGCAAGCGTTATTCCATTAATTATTATTATTATGACAATGATCCGGAAGCCAGAACACGGATATATTCATACTGGATGAACGGAACCGAATATCTTGATGCACATGCAGAAGAATTGAGACCAGGGACTTATTCGACAGATCAGGATGAATGGATTGAATACAGCCAGACACTAATTGCTCCCCCAACTGCCAATGCTTTCCGTTTTGATGTGCGCGTTTACAAACAGGATGGGGTTTATGGTGGTTTGGTTTATTACGATGATTTTAGTATTGAAGAAGCTGAAGTTTTACCCGAACCTACACATTACCCGACCGATTTTACAGCAACAGCAGACAATCTGACTATTGACCTGACATGGAAGGATGCTGTTGGAGAACAATTACCTACTGCTTATCTTATCATGGCTGGAACCGACAGTCAGTTTGATACTCCTGTTGACGGAGAACCGGTAGAAAATGACGAGAATCTTTCGGATGGCTCCGGTGCATTGAATATTGAATATGACACGGAAATGTGCATCTTTAGTGATTTGGAGTCCGGAGAGACTTATTATTTTGAGATATACAGCTATACGAATGGCGGAAATGATATTGATTATAAAAATGATGGTACCCCACCCAGGGCAGAAGCTACTATTTTGGACATCATTATTCTGAATTATGAAAACTTTAATGACACAACACTTGGTGACTGGACACAATATAGCGTAATTGATCCTGACCATTATTGGTATGCACAGGATAAATACGGAGTTGACAATTCTCCCAATGCAAAAATGTCTGGCTATGATGGAAATGCAATTGAAAATGAAGATTGGTTAATATCTCCCGTGCTAAACGGTGATGGTGTTAGCAATGAAAAACTTGAATTTTACAATGCTACGAAATTTGACGGTTTACAGCTTGAAGTGAAAATTTCAACCGATTATGATGGAACAAGTGATCCCAATTTGGCTAACTGGAATGACCTGTCGGCTGAGCTTTCACCCGGAAGCTGGGAATGGGTGCACTCGGGTTTAATTGATATTTCTTCGTTTGCCGGAAGCGGTGATTTCTATATTGCATTTAAATATACATCAACCAATAGCGAGGCTTCCACCTGGGAAGTTGACGAAATCCTCATAACAGCTGATTCAGGGGTTGGTATAACAGAACATAACAAAACACAATGTTATGTTTACCCAAATCCTGTTAAAGAATATATTTCTATAATGACTGAAAAGGAGGTTATGGTTATCAAAGTATTTTCATTGAATGGAAACCTGGTTTATGAAGTAAATAATCCTGAATGTAAGCAGCAAAATGTCGGGCAACTAAAAAAAGGTATTTATATAATTTCCTTGTTTGATACAAATAAGCAATTAATCGGATGTGAAAAGCTGATCAAGAACTGATCTTTGTTTTTTGGAAAACAGGCTTGAAAAAACTATTTTTAGTGAAGTTTTGTTTCATGGGCTGAATTTAACTGTCGGGCAGAAAATAACAAGTTCAAAAATAAGTTATTTATATATAACTTTGCGTTAACGACTTAATCGCTCAAATGAAATATATACTTACCATATTATCACTGTGTTTTGCCCTAATGGCTTTTGCAATTGATAAAGATCCGGTGCGCATAGAAATCAAATCCGATCTGGAAAATGATAATTACAATGTTGTACCTTGTTCAAAATATGGCGTGCTGGTTTTTTATCAAAGCGTAAACATGTACAGTAATCAAGAACGTGTTTGGTTGTTTACCCTGTTCGATCAAAAATTAAAGAGGAAAAAAAAGTTTGAAGTTCCCGTGATAGAGGGAGTATATTATCAGGGTTATATTCGTGATTCTTTAGGCGTTTATCTGATATTTTATAACAACGACAGGGTAAAGTCAGGAGTGTTTAATCTGCAGGTTTTAAAATATGATTTTATTAGTGAGGATTTTGATGTATTGAAAGCGCTCGCTGCTGAAAAAGCTAATCTGATTGACGGGGAGGTGATCAACGATAAAGTGTTTCTGGGCTTTGACCTCAAAAAGCATAACATAGATATCTATATGGCTGATTTCAGGAACAATGTATTCAAAAATCTGAATTTTGAAAATGTTGACAGAAACTTACTTGAAGACATTTATGCTGACAAAATATCAGGTGATGTTAAGGTTATTATAAATAACTTTTATACACGCAAAGAAAATCAACTGCTTGTTGTTACATACGATAGCAAAGGAAACGAAAAAGGCAGGTGTTTTATCAAGGCCAGCGACCCGGATATAGAATTGAATTCGGCCAGAATGATCTCCCTGAATGCCGATCAGCAATTGGTAATCGGGACATATAATAACGCTGCTTCCCATTCTTCCGACCTGAAGAATGAAGATGAGATCGTTTCGGCAGGTGTTTATATCAGCCGAATGAATGAAAACCAACAAGATTACCTTAAGTATTATAATTTTCTTGATTTTAAAAACTTCAATGCGTATGTAAGCGCTTCCAGGGTTTTCAGACTGAAGAAAAAATCAGGGAAATCTTCTGATCGCGACTATTCATTAAATTACCGTTTGTTGCTGCATGATATCATGAAAAATGGTGATGAGTATATCTTGCTGGCTGAGGCATATTATCCTGAATACAGAACGGTTTCATACATAACCTATGATTATTATGGCAGGCCCTTTCCGCAAACATACACTGTTTTCGAGGGGTTTAAATTTTTTAGCGGAATTATCACGGGATTCAACCCGGATGGTAAGTTGTTGTGGGATAATGGCATAAAAATTTGGGATATCGTTTCTTTCAAGCTCGAGAAAAGGGTGGAGGCATTTTTTGATAAAAATGATCTTGTGCTGGCATACAATAACCAGGGTAAAATTGCTTACGAAATATATGATCAGGGGGAAGTAATCGGAGATTTTGAATATGTTGATATCCAAAAACGATATGGCAAAGACAAGTTGATAGATGAAGCGAACAGCAATTTGATCAAATGGTACGACAAATATTTTTTATGTGTCGGATATCAGGAGATCAGAAACAATGCACTGGCTGATAACGAAAAGCGCGAAGTGTTTTACATGAACAAGGTTGCTTTTGATTGATCCCTTAAAATTTCTTTGAATGTGAAAAAACTAAAGTTTATATTACGTTATCTTGCTTACCTGCGAAAATCAAAAACGAAATACAGCATTCATTCCCCTTTCGTTTATGATTTTATCACCAATGTTCTTGAGGATAAAACAAAATACAATGCATACAAGCTCGTAGAAGAGCAAAGGAAAAAGCTCCGCAAAAACAATAGTCCGGTTGAAGTTATTGATTTTGGTGCTGTTGCAAAAATGCCATACTCAACTTATTTCAGAAAAGTAAAGCAGATTGCGCGAAAAACCGAACAGCCCAAAAAATTTTCAAAACTGCTCTTCCGGTTATCAAAGTTTGCGGAGCCAAAACATATGATTGAATTAGGAACATCATTGGGTTTAAGCACCATAAGCCTGTCTCTGGGTTCTCCGGAATGTAAGATCAAAACAATAGAAGGATGTGCCAGTGTTGCCTCCATTGCTGATGAAAACTTCAAAAAGCTTAAGCTTGAAAACATTGACATACTTATCGGGAACTTTGACAAAATTTTACCCAAATTATTAAAGGGGGTTGATAATAAGCTTGATTTTGTGTTTTTTGATGGAAACCATCGCAAAGAACCCACAATTGAATATTTTAAAAAGTGTATACAGCATGTTAACAATCATAGTGTTTTTGTGTTTGATGATATACACTGGTCATCTGATATGGAAGAAGCCTGGGATTATATTAAGTCACATGATAAGATCAGCATTACGATTGACCTGTTTTTTATGGGCATCGTTTTTTTCAGAAAGGGTATATCCGGGCAGGATTTTGTGTTGCGGTTTTAGATTATTTATACTTTTGAGAAAATAAAAATTTTTATGAAAGAAGAAGTCATTAAATTAATAGATATCACAAGGCATTTCCAGGTAGGCGCCGAAGTGGTAAAGGCTCTGCAATCTATTTCATTAACTGTGATGAAAAACGAATTTGTTGCCTTGATGGGCCCATCCGGTTCCGGAAAATCTACTCTGATGAATTTGCTGGGCTGTCTGGATACTTCTACTTCGGGTCATTATTATCTTAACGGAGGAGATGTAAGCCAGTTGAATGATAACGAACTTGCAGAAATTCGTAATAAGGAAATCGGATTTATTTTTCAGACATTTAATCTTTTGCCACGACAAACTGCTCTTGAAAATGTTATGTTACCCCTGATATACGCTGGTCTTGGAAAATCAACAAGAATGGAGTTTGCTGAAAAGGCACTTCAAAATGTTCACCTTACCGACAGGATGTTACATAAACCCAATGAGCTTTCGGGTGGTCAGCGCCAGAGGGTAGCAGTTGCCAGAGCATTGGTCAATAACCCCTCTATCATTTTGGCAGATGAACCCACTGGTAACCTCGATTCCAAAACTTCTATTGAGATCATGGGACTACTTGAGGATATCCATAAAACCGGTAACACCATTATTGTAGTTACACATGAGGAATCAATTGCAAAGCATGCGCATCGGATTATCAGATTGATAGATGGAAAGGTCGAATCCGATGAAGTAAATGATGATATAAAAACCATCAACGATTACGAAAAAGAAACACTGAAATAGAAATGGTACCAAGCAACCTGATGAAAGAATTTAAAATATACACAAAGCTTGGAGATAAAGGTGAAACATCACTGCCAGGCGGACGCAGGGTTCCCAAATATCATGAGCGCATTGAAGCATACGGCACAATAGACGAACTCAATAGCTTTGTGGGACTTGTCCGTGATCAGAACATTGATAAAGAAACCAAAACCATTTTGGCAGAAATTCAAAACAGGTTGTTTACAGTGGAAACACTCCTCGCTACGGAAAACCAGGAAAAGGCAGAACGGGAATTGCCGGGACTTGTAAAATCCGATGTTACGTTTTTGGAGAATAAAATTGATAAAATGAATCAGGATTTACCCCCGCTAAGTTCATTCATTTTACCAGGAGGACATCCGATTGTTTCTTATGCCCATATTGCGAGAACCATTTGTCGCCGGGCCGAACGAATTATCATCAAGCTCAACCGGGATGAAAAAACAGATCCGCTTATTCTTGAATATATAAACCGTCTATCCGATTATTTTTTTGTTCTGGCCAGAAAATTCACCAGGGACTTTGATGCCAAAGAGATTTTGTGGAAAGCAAGAATTTAGTTAGGTGACCGGCAAAATCCCGTGGCATGGAATTTGATTTGGAGCTCCCTTGAAAAGCATTGAAAATAAGGGCTTTTGTATTTTGATTTATTTGATAAATAAATAGGTATTTACTTGACTTTAGTTCTAAAAAAATTATTTTTGCAAAAAAATAACACAAAAATTCCATAGTTTATGTACTGGACTTTAGAATTAGCATCGAAATTGGAAGATGCACCATGGCCAGCGACCAAAGATGAATTAATAGATTACAGTATCCGGTCTGGTCTGCCTATGGAAGTAGTAGAGAACCTTAGGGAGATAGAAGATGACGGTGAAGTTTACGAAAGCATTGAGGACTTATGGCCAGATTATCCTACTAAAGAGGATTTTTTCTTTCACGAAGATGAGTATTAATAATTACATGGGTGCTGATGCTTTAAGATGTCAGCACCTTTAAATCCATACCCGTTACTTTTTGAATATCGAAAAATGTACGTATCCGTATCTTCTTTTTTCGAAAAATGATTTGTGCGAAGAAAGCACCGTATGTTGTGAATGTTCTAAGATTAACCAGCCACCTTCCAACAATAATGCCCGGTCAAAAACCAATTCGGGTATCTTTTCTATACCTTCCGTATCATAGGGCGGATCTGCAAAAATCAAATCGAATTTATCATTACATCTTTCAAGATATTTAAAGGCATCCATCCTGATTATACTTATTTTATGGAAACCAAAATCAGTTGATACATTTTGAATGAAACGGGTGGCCTGATGATTTTTTTCTACTGCGACGACTTTTTTGCATCCCCGGGAAGCAAATTCATAAGCGATATTTCCTGTTCCGGCAAACATATCCAATACGGAAACCTCTTCCATTTCAAAATGATTCATCAGGATGTTGAACAAACCTTCCTTCGCCTGATCGGTGGTTGGTCGTACAGGAAGGTTTTTCGGAGGATTGATTCGCCTGCTTTTATGACTGCCGCTTATAATTCGCACCGGCTCAGGTTTAAGAGATTATAAAAATAACTTTCGGGCAGGTCATTGAAAACATAGCTGTATTTATAAAAATCATTTCTTTCAATGAAATGGACACGTCTGACGTACTTGTAGGCTATTTCATAGAGCTTTGAGCTTTTGTCAAAATCACCCATGCAGATGAGTGCAGTATCCTCTGGGTTAAACTTTAACTGCTCCATGGTATAAAGTGTAAAATAGGCAAAGTCTTCGGCGGTTCTGTATCTGAATGTATTGACAAACTTAAGTTTGCTGTTGTCAATATAGACCAGGTCGAATACCGAATTTCTAACATTGACAAAAAGTGAATTTTCAATATGCTGGTTTTTGGTTTGCAGAAGCAGGTTCTCAATCAGAGAACTCAGATAATGTACAATTCTGAATTTGGTATATTTTTCTTTGAAGGTTTCCCTGATAATCCTGGGAACAGCAAATATCTGACAGGCTTCCAGGTTGATAAGCTTATCGAAATGTACTTCATCATCTTTATGTAAAAAATGATTGAATCTGAGATAATCCTGCAGTGCATTGCTGTTGAATAATGCGGAGGGAATTAAGGTGCTTTTATTGGTTTCAAAAAGAATGTAGGTTCTTGAATAAAATCTTTGAAGCAAATACTGTTGAGAAAAAATATTGTTTATTTCTTTTCTTAGGTCATCATAATCACTGATTTCCTGGAGTAAATATGAAATTAGTGCCAGATGTCTGTTTTTTTCAATATCCAAAATATTAAAAGAAAATCCATCCAGCGAGAGCCGGATGGATAATTGAAATTCTTTATAGTAGTCTGCTTGAGAGCGCTTTTGGTCTTTCGACAGCGTCTTGTCAATATGCGATATTATTGGAACTGCATTTGATGGCATGTAATGATTAAACAGTTAATACTCCCAGTTTCCGTCTGTTGATGGTTCTTCCATTGAACCTACCAGCAGGCCCGGGTATTTTTCAAGTTGCTCTCTTTCTGCGATCAGGTTAATGATCAATTGCTCATCCATTCCATACAAAATATCTTGATAAGGAGCTCTGACTTCAAATACCTTAACTTTTACACTACCCTTTGTAATTTCACCGGCTTCCAGGCTAAATACTGCCGAATCCGAGAATGGAATGAATTTGATGTTTTCCATTTTGATGTCGCCTTTAAAAAGTGAGTCGGCGGCGAGAATGTAGTCTTCAACCTGGCTCACTTTAACTGTAAGACTTTTATCTTCTTTGTCTTCGTAAAAATCAATATTGTCATATTGGGCTCTTTCGAGATGGCGGGTAAGACTCTTCAGGTTGCGGAATTTTCGATCAACGGTTTTGTTATAAAGATATGCCCCCACTGTATCGTTAATATCTCTGAAAACATAACTTTCCCTTTTTACGATCGGGATTTCTGCTGTTTTAAGAAAATCAACCAGGGTATCCCACTCAGCAGCATATTTATTGTTTATTGATTTGTATAAAATCTGAGTATTACGAATGTCTTTTAGTCGTTTAATGACAACCTTTTCACGTTTTTCTTTTTTGGTTCTGATTTTAACAGGAGTTATGATTGAGTCTACAACCAGGTATGCCAGAAAGACTATTATGAGAGCTAAAACGATTTTAATAATTAGATGCTTCATGATTAAATGGTTTTAATGCCTTGCAAAATTATAATTTTTTTTCAATTGATACTTTTTTCCTGCTTATTTAAAACGCAATTAAAAAATTTGCTTTTTCATTCATTATGAATTCATTAAAAACAAAAATGACTCCGGCTAAAGAATGCTCAAATATACCTCAAAATTATGAAATCTGCATAATTTTTATTATATTGCCTTGAACAAAGAAATAAGGAGGAAAAACAATGCAAACGTATATTTTATTAACAAAGCTAACACCGGAATTAAGCTCAAAATTAAAAGACAGGGAACAAGTTGGCCGTAACTGGCTTGAAACTGTCAGGGAAAAATGTCCTGAGGTGAAATTTGTGGCACATTATGCCCTTTTGGGTCAATATGATTTTATGGATATTTATGAAGCTACCAATGAAGAAAGTGCTGCTAAAGTATCCATGATCAGTCAGGCGAATGGAGCTTTTCAGTCGGAAAGCCTGCCGGCAATTCCTTACAAACGTTTCCTGGAGTTGGTTAAGGAGCTGTAGCCTGATTCATATCTTATTATATGCAGGTATTTCTTTGATAAACCGATAGGTCAGTTGTTCATAATCCATTTTACAGGCGAAATGTTTCATACCGTTGGTAACAAACAAATAGGTAGCCTTAAGTGCAAAATTGTATTTGGCTATCTGATCAAATGTTGCCTGGGTAATTTTAACATTGGATGCTTTGCATTCCACAATTACCCTGGGTTTACCCATGTTGTTGTAAACCACAATATCGGGTCTTACGCTCATTTTATTCAGAGATAGTTTTTTTTCAATTGCAATGAGTGTTTTTGGATATTTCTTATAATGGACCAGAAAGGCAATAAAGTTTTGCCTTACCCATTCCTCAGGTGTAAGTAATACGTATTTATTCCTGATTCCATCAAAGATTTCATACTGTTTGCCCTGTCGGGTGATGCTGAAATCATACGTGGGTAAGTTAAGTTTTATCATAACAAATGATTTATCCAAAGTTAAGTTAAATTATTGCACGGTCGGTCTGTAACGGTGTAGTTATTTTAATCAGTACTTTTGTAATAAATTCAAGCCATGAAAACCAAAGAAGATATTGTTAAAAACTGGCTTCCCCGATATACAGGAATGAAAATCGAAGAATTTGGTAAATATATCCTGCTTACCAATTTCGGTGATTACCTTGAAAAATTTGCCAGTTGGCACAAGGTGGAGATCAAAGGAGAAAAGCGTTCCATGCCCAGTGTTACAGCCGAGAACATTACCATGATTAAATTTGGAATGGGAAGCGCCAATGCTGCTACCATTTTTATGGTTGGATTTGCTAATAAAATTCCAACAGGGGCATTACTGCTTGTTGCTGACCAGCCAATGATATCTGCCGGTGTTAAAACAGAAGAAAGCGATAAAGACGTTACAGCCAGGTTTGTTGATGATCACCTGAAGATAGGGATAGGATCATTAAAACAGATCATTAACAAGGGAGAAACCGTTAAACATCTTTATTTCGATTATATCAAGTAAAACATATAGTGAAACATGAAGTTTGAACAGATCATAACCGACCTTAAAAATAAAGTTTATTATCCGCTCTATATGCTCAGCGGTCAGGAACCTTATTTTATTGATCAAATTTCCGATTACATTGAAGACAATATTCTTTCGGAATCAGAAAAAGAGTTTAACCAAACCATTGTCTATGGCAGGGATACTGACGTCTCCACCCTGGTAAGCTATGCAAAGCGTTTTCCGATGATATCGAATTACCAGGTAGTAATTGTAAAAGAAGCACAGGAGCTGAATAATATTGACGAACTGGAATCTTATGCAAAGCAACCGCTCGACTCAACTATTCTGGTAATTTGCTATAAGTATAAAAAGTATGATCAACGTAAGGCCCTGGCCAGGATAATCAAGAAAAACGGAGTTTTTTTCGAATCAAAAAAATTATATGAAAACCAGATCCCGCAATGGATAACTTCCAAAATACAGTCGGATGGTTATCAAATCACACCCAAAGCTGCCGCTCTGCTGACCGAATTCCTGGGAGATGACCTGAGCAAAATTTCAAATGAGCTCGGCAAGATCATGATAAATGTTCCAAAGGAAAAGCAGATTACAGATGCCATCATTGAAGAATATATCGGTATCAGCAAGGATTTTAATGTTTTTGAGTTACAAAAAGCACTGGCTGCCATGGATATTGTCAAGGCAAACCGGATCATCAATCATTTTGCTGCCAATCAGAAAGATAACCCGCTTGTTAAAGTTGTTGGCTTTCTTTTTAGCTATTTCAATAAGGTGTTGATTTATCATCAGATAAAAGACAGATCAAGGAATAATGTCGCTGCTGTATTGTCAATCAATCCGTTTTTTGTGAAAGATTACCAGCAGGCAGCAAAAAGCTATTCATTTAATAAACTGACAATGATCGTTTCTATGCTTCGCGAATACGACCTGAAAGCAAAAGGAGTAGATAATGTTTCAACGGATGATGGCGGATTAATGAAGGAATTAATATTCAAAATTTTACATTAAAAACTATACCGATAAAAATGCAAGAAATTTTACGAAGTGTTTTTAGCAAAGAAATTCCTGAAAAATACAGGATTGATATTCCTGTAATGCAAAAAGAATACCTGATCAATGGAAAGCTATATCAATGGGAAGGTGAATTGCAAACGGTTTTATCACCTGTTTGCCAAAGCAGGGATGGCAAACCTGAACGTACACCGATAGGAAGTTATCCTTTGCTTGATGAAAAAGAAGCGATACATGCCCTGGATGCAGCGACCGATGCTTTTGACGATGGGCGCGGGTACTGGCCTACAATAAAAGTGTAGGCACGGATCAGACATATTGAGCGCTTTGCATTTGGGATGAAAGAAAAAAGAACCGAAGTGGTGAATATGCTGATGTGGGAGATTGGTAAATCCCTGAAAGATTCGGAAAAGGAATTCGACCGCACAATTGACTATATCATGGATACCATTGATGCACTGAAAGAACTCGACAGGCGTTCTTCCCGGTTTGAGATCAAAGACGGTATCATTGGGCAGATCAGGAGGTCACCGCTGGGAGTGGTTTTATGCATGGGACCTTTTAATTATCCCATGAATGAAAAAATGAAAATATATCATGAAGAGCAATTCGGGCCTGTAATACCTGTGCTTCCGTTTAATGATATTGAAGAACCTTTGCGATATATTGTTCAATCAAAATATGGGCAACAGGTTAGTATCTTCGGGAAAAACCCGGATGAAGTTGCAAAGCTGACCGATCCGCTGGTAAATCAGGTTTGCCGGGTTAACATCAATTCACAATGTCAGCGCGGACCGGATACTTTTCCTTTTACAGGTCGAAAAGATTCTGCGGAAGGTACACTTTCAGTATCGGATGCGCTCAGGGTTTTCTCAATACGTTCGCTGTTTGCAGCGAGGGAAAATGATCTTAACAAGCAGATTATAACTACAATACTGCGGAAAATAAATCCAATTTTCTTTCAACGGATTTTATCTTTTGATGTTTAATCCATGTTGAGGTCTTTACTTTTGATAGAAGCTTTTGATCAAATCTTTGTATTTTTCGATAATCTCTTTTCTCTTCAATTTGAGAGTAGGGGAGAGTTCACCGGTTTCAACGCCCCATTCATCCAATAGCAATGCGTATTTCTTGATCTGTTCAATTTTATCGAGAGAGGCATTGATTTCATTAATTTCCCGTTTGATACGGTTTTTGATACGGTCATTCTCAATTACTTTGTTTTTCGATACAAAGGGTACTCCTTTCACCCTGCACCATCCTTCGAGGTGCTCAAAATCGGGAATAATAAGTGCGGAAGTAAAATGACGTCCCTCACCGATTATCATGATATTTTCAATAAATGGAGATTCTTTGAAATTGTTTTCAAGTACTTGCGGTGCAATATATTTTCCGCCTGACAATTTAAAGATTTCTTTTTTTCTGTCGGTGATCTTCAGATATTTGCCGTTTTCAAGGTGACCGATATCACCGGTATGGAACCATCCATCCTTGTCAATGACTTCAGCCGTTCTTTCGGGTCGTTTGTAGTACCCTTTCATCAGGTTGGGGCCTTTTGTAAGTATTTCGCCATCTTTGGCGATTTTAACCTGAACATCTTTCAAAACCGGGCCCACAGTTCCGAAACGGATACCGCCTGTTTCAAAATTTGAAACGGCAATTACCGGAGAGGTTTCAGTGAGTCCGTAACCTTCCATGATGGATATTTTTGCTGCCCAGAAAACCCTCGCAATATTCGGGCGAAGGGTTGCCCCACCTGATACGATCAATTTAATATTTCCTCCCAGGGCTTTTCGCCATTTCCTGAAAACCAATATGTCTGCAATTTTTAGCTTAAACTCATACCAGAGGCCGTTTTTGTTTTCCGGCTCGTATTTTCGACCCAGATTCAATGCCCAGAAAAAGATGATCTTCACGATCTTTTTCAGGCCTCGTCCTTTTCGAACGATTTTGTCGTATGTTTTTTCAAGTACGCGTGGAACCGCACAAAATGCCTCAGGCTGTACTTCACGTATCATCTTGCCCAGGTTATCCGTGTGTTCAAGGTAATAAAGCGACATGCCGAAATACTGGTACAGGTAGTTCATCATTCTTTCATATACATGACAAAGGGGTAGAAAACTCAAAGCCCTGTCACTATCATTAAAATCGGGAATTTCAGCGCAGGCCAGAAAATTGCTGATAAAATTGGCATGTGAAAGTATTACGCCTTTAGGACGGCCGGTTGTTCCTGATGTGTAAATAATGGTTGCAATGTCGTCGGTTTTGATGAAATCCCTTATCTTGATAAGCTTTTCATTGTTATCAGAATCTTCAGAAAGTTCTGTTAAATATTTCCAGGAATCAATACCTTCGCAATCCTTAATGGAATAAACAGCTCTAAGACTCGGAATCTTGTTAAGAATGGGTTTGATTTTGTTGTAAAGCCCAGGGTTGTGCACAAATATAAGTTTAACCTCTGCTTCATTAAGAATATACTCGTAATTTTTGATGCTGATGTTGGGATAAATGGGTATCATCACAACTCCTATTTGCATGCAGGCCATATCAATGATATTCCATTCGGGGCTGTTCAGAACGATGCTTGCAATATTATCACCCTGTTTAATTCCTGAGTTCAGCAATCCAAGGCTTAGCCTGTCAACCAGGGTTACATAATCACCTGATGAATAATGTATCCATTTTCCATCCTGACGGCAGGAGAGAGCATCCTTTTTATAAGCGTATTTCCCCCGGTATTGTTCCAGGAGATCGTAAATACGGTTTATTTCGGCCATAGTATTATTCCTGCGATGAACAATTATGATCAACTGAACAGCTTTGCAATCCTGTCGCTGTACTTTTCAATGATAAAATCCCTTTTAAGCTTCAGACTGGCGGTTAATTCGCCTGTCTCAACCGACCAGGTATGATCCATCAATTCTATCCGCATTACCTGTTCGGTTTTCCCAAAGTAATTGTTGAATTCATCAACCTCTTTTTGTATACGTTTCTTCACTTCCGGTATTTCAATCATACCGGCTTCGGTTGAGTATTTTATATTTTTTATCGCACACCAGGATCGTAAATGTTCAAAATCGGGAACAACAAGGGCAGCAGCATACTTCTGATTTTCTCCTACAACAAGGATGTTGTCAATAAACGGAGACTCCTTGAATTTGTTCTCAAGCAATGCCGGACTGATATATTTACCGAGCGAAGTTTTGAATATTTCTTTTTTTCTTCCGGTTATTTTTAATTGTCCTTCCGGCTCTATAACACCAAGGTCACCGGTATGTAACCAGCCTTCCTTGTCAATAGCTTCTTTGGTTAGATCGGGTTGTTTAAAATACCCTTTGAAAACGCTGGGGCCTTTAACACAAATTTCACCATCTTCTTCAAACTTTACCTGTAAATTATCAAGTATTTTTCCAACGGTACCAAACTTCCTTCCATTTTTCTCAAAAGTGCTCACTGCAATTACAGGTGAGGTTTCGGTTAATCCGTAACCTTCAAGAACAGGAATTCCGGCCGCGGTGTAAATTTTGCCAAGTCTTGCCTGTAAAGCAGCACCTCCCGAAACAATAACCCGCATTTTTCCACCAAGGGCAGCCCGCCATTTATTAAAAACCAGTTTGTTGGCAATGGCAAGCTGACAATGGTAAAATGGATTTTTGTTTCCAAGTTTATATTTTTTGGCAATGTTAACGGCCCAGAAAAATATCTGCTTTTGTATTCCTTTCAGCTTCCTGCCTTTGGCAATGATTTTGTCATATACTTTCTCGAGCAGTCGCGGGACAGTAGTGAGAATCTCAGGGCTTAACTCCCTGATGTTGTCTGCGATTTTTCCCATATTTTCTGCGTAATAAACAGAAACACCCAGGTTCATGTAGATGTAAAAATTTGTTCTTTCATAAACATGACACATCGGGAGATAGCTCAATGCACGGCAGTTTTCATCAACAGGGAATATGGGGCTCAGTATTTTCATATTGCTGATGATGTTTTGATGTGAAAGAAGAACGCCTTTTGGGTTGCCTGTTGTTCCTGAAGTATAGATCAGGGTGGCAGTATCATCGGGCAAAATAGATGATTTGATTTCATCAACTTTGCCTGGTTGGGGATTGTCTTTTCCGAGCCTGATCAATTCATCCAGATGTTCAACCTCATCAATATGTTTGAATGTATAAATGCCTTGCAGGGTTGGGATATTTGGTAAAATGTGTTCAATTTTTCGTAAAAGTTCTTTCCCGGCCACAAAAACATACTTTACTTCAGCATGGTTTAATATGTACTCATAATTGGATTCACTGATGGTAGGGTAGATGGGAACATGTATGGCACCTATCTGCAATATACCGAAATCCAGGAAGTTCCATTCAGGCCGGTTGGGTGAAATTGTGGCGATCTTATCGCCTTTTTTTATTCCGAGTTGCAAAAGGCCATAACTGATATTATCGGTGATATCAATGAACTGTTCAATGCTGTATTTAACCCAGATGTCATTTTCTTTACCGGCAACAACATCATCTTTGGGCTTGAATTTCTGCTTAAAATAAGGTAAAAGATCAAAGAGCCGGGAAACTTCCATATTCAATCATTTCTGTTATTCCTTCTATAATTGACTTGCAATAATAACAAAAATTAAAAAATATCAGCAGAAAAAAGCTGATTTTTTCTCTGCTTTTAGTTGCTTTTGGAAAAGGATCAGTTCTTCTTATGATTGGTCTTGTTGTTTATGCAATGATTTCTTGCTATCTTTCAAATACCTTTGCTTCCGCTATAATACTTTGGTTTTTTTCCGCATCAGCTTGTTGCTGAACAACACTGTAATCATGTAAGAACCATCTGG